>JBEEPA010000302.1:0-12703 GCA_041191385.1 Bacteroidota bacterium
TGATTTATAATAAATTTTTTGAACCTCTTTTGTTTTGTCGTTTTTATTGTTCTCAGTTGATACGATATGAATATTAAGGGATTTTCCATTATTCATATATTTTACTTTTACTTTGCTATTAAGTTTTATAACATCGTTATTAAACATGTTTAACTCTACATTTGAAATATTGTCTATAGTTTGTATTTTTTCCAATTCTTTTTCAACATCAATAAACGAATTTTGAACAATGTAATTTTCCAGTTTCACAATGTCGTCATTAAATGCAAAAGCTGTTTTTGAATAATCATTTGTCTTTACATTAACGGATTCTTCTATCTCTTTAATGAAATCAACAAGTCTTTTTGTTTCTTTGATTGAATTTCTCCACCAATTTGTGCTCCAAATTCTATGAAAAACAAAACCATGATTTTCTAAAATTTTCTGTCTATGTTTGTCGTATAAATAAGCTTCTTTGCTTGAGTGATATTTTGCTCCATCACACTCAATTGCAATTTTTGGTACTCCAACTTTTTTAGAGTCATAAACAATATCAATTCTAAAACCTGCAAATTGTAATTGTGGTATTAATTTTTCTTTTCCGAAGTGTTCTACCAAACTTTGATAAACTTCTTCTTCAAAAGGTGATTCTAATTCGCCAAAATCTAGAGGGCTTATACCTGTTTTATTAGTAGTGTTTTCCGCAAGTGCTGTAAGAATTGACAAACGTGATTCATCGTTTGATTCGCTTACAGCTTTACAATACGCCAAATATGCATAAAATACTGCTCTTTTATTATTTGACCCTTCTAGAGTTAAGTATCCTCTATAGTCCATAAAAACTTGCTCAGGAATCGAAGTACAGCAATAAACTTTGTATTTTGCCCTTGTGATGATTACATTTAAAAGTTTATAACCTTTTGAATGGTTAATTGGACCAAATCTATGTGCAAATTTTTTGTCTTTTCCAACTCCATAGGTAGTTGAAAGTATAATTACATCTCTTTCATCTCCTTGGATGTTCTCTAGATTTTTAACGAACATTCCGTTTACTTCCAATTCCTGAATTTTTGAGTTGAACTCTTCAAATTTAGGAAACTTTTGTCGTTCCAAAATTTTACTTTTTATCAAGTTACGTTGAGCAATATTGAAAGTAGCAACTCCAACAGTAGGGTATTCTCCGTTTGGTAAACGGTTAATATTCTTTTCAATTATTGACAATACCATTTCTGCTTCTGCTTCATTTGTATGATCAGAAAAAGTGCCGTTTACTTGAATGTATTTTATTGGAACATACTCAAAGTTGTTTGGCAATGGTTTTAATCTTTGATTATAGAAAGCATAGTTAGAAAAATCAATTAAAAATGGGTGTCTTGAGCGGTAGTGAAAATCTAAATGTTTCTTTTGAAAATTCAGCTCAGAACCAAAATCAAGAAGTGATTCACAAGACAACAAAATATCGTCCTTATCAACTTTCATTACACTTTCGTCTTCATCAAGATCTTCCTCTTCTTCAATCGATCCGTCAAACATTTTACTGAAATAATTTGATGGTGGCATTTGGTGTTCATCACCTGCAATAATTATTTGTTTGCCTTTCAAAATGGCTGGCAAATTATCTTCCAATCTCAACTGACTTGCTTCGTCAAACATAACAATGTCAAAATAGCCGTTCATACCTTTGAACAAGTTACTTGCAACATCAGGTGAAGTCAAAATAACTGGAAAGAACGTTGTAAACAAATCAGCGTCCTTTTGTATAATTTGTCTTAACGAATGTCTTTTGTTTTTAAAACTGGCTTTTTTGTTGTAAAGATTTTCTACCGTTAAACCGCCATTTTTTTGAACAAAGGATAGTGTTGCATCAATTTGTTTTGAATTCCATAACTGTTTAATGTATTTTAGTTGTTCTTTTTCAATTCCATTTAACGTTTCATTGAGTTCCTTATGTTCTTCATCGTTAGTTGGTAATTCACCACCACTTGCGGAAACACGAAGTAAAGAATCTAAATAGAAAATTAAAAAGGGCTTTCTCCAATTTGATTTTGGTTTTAATTCAATTACTATTGCTTTTTCATTTTCAGATAATTCATTGTAAAATTTAAACCATTTGAACTCCTCTAAAAAATGGTCTTGTTCCGAATTAAAATAGTCATTCTTGGCTTTGATATGATTTTCTAATTCAGAGATGAACGAATAAAAATCATTTGTTTTTAATCCACTTTTAGTCCAATTATCCGAATTAAATTTATCAGCTAAACTATTTACTTTTTCTTGAAGTATTGGCAAGCTTTCAATTCCAATCTCAGTTTGATTATTTGTTAGTAAACAGATTTTAGTAAACTCGATTTGAATTTTAATTTCAATTTCACTTTGAATTTTTACTATGTCTCTTTTTAATATATCCAAAGAATTTAACTTATCGTTTAATTTTCCTGAAAACAAAATTTTATTTAGATCTTTTGAAAGTTTCAAACATTCTTCAAGTTTTTTGAAATTACTTTGTAACTCCAAATAATCTGTGATTGTTTGTTTTTTTGATTTTGAAAAAAAAGAGAAAAATTTATAACTAAATCCATTTATTTTAGATTCATCGTTTAAATCCTGATTGCTTTTGTTCGTAGCAATAATTGTCTCTATTTCAGAAATTATTTTTTGTATCTTTTTAATTTGTTGTTCTAATTCAGATTTTCTGAGAATCGAATACTCATTTCTGTTTGTTTCTAACAGATTCTTGATCTCATTTAAAGAATTGTGGTAATAATCATAATCATCATTAATCGCTTGTTCTATTATGTAAGGGTTGTCACCAACTAATTTATTTGGATTTATAAACGATTTTGATTCGATCTTTGAAAAATTGGCATAAAGCGATTGTCCTTTTTGAACAAGCTCAATTAATTTGGTTAATTCTTCTGGTGTATAAGAAAAACCTGTCTTCTCAATATTCAACTTGACATCATCTTCATTGTTTCTAAGTTCTGTCAACAAATTACCAACTACATCTGTCCAAGATTTATTACCGATTATTCTCTGTTCAAGTTTTTGATGTTTTCCGTTAATGTTTTCAATTAAAATTTTAGCTTTATTTACAATTTTCTCCAAATTTTCTTTGGAAGATTTTAAAGTATATGATCTGTATTCAGAATTTTCAATTCTATCTCTTACAGAGTCAACTACGGTTTTTCGATCTTTAATGATATCACGAATTAAAACACAATGATAATCCAACTCTTTTTCTTTAAGAGCATTGTGTAATACTTCAAGTGCGGTTCTTTTTTCACAAACAACTATCGTTTTTTTGTTGTTTTCAAGTGCATTAATTAGAACTGCTGTAAGTGTTTGACTTTTCCCTGTACCTGGAGGACCTTGAATCAAAATATTTCTTGTAGTTTCCAAGGAATGTAAAATACTTTGTTGGGAAGGGTCGGTTTCAACCAATGAAATTGGTTGAAACGAATTACCATCCAAATCATCCAATGGAATATTAATTCCTTCTATATCCATTAAATTGCCGTAATCATTAATGATGTTTTGTTTTTGAACTTCAAAAATTGAAAACAGACCGCCAAATTCAATAAATGAATTTGTGGAGTTTAATGGCAATTTCTCATAATGTGCTTTATCTCCTATTGAAACAACTTTGTCTAATTTCTTTCTAAAAGTTTCTTGTAAATCGTCAGGAGATGTTGTGTTTACTGTTTTTATGAGTTTGGTGCAAATTTCAATCAGTTCATCTTTTTCAATAAGTCCGTCATCAAGCATTTCGCTTGGTATTTGTTCTATTTCAACACTTGAATCATTTTGCAAGTGATTTATTAAAACTTCATTTATATAAATTGGGTCTTCTTCGTTTCGTAAAATTTCCCAAGTATTAAATTCTTTTGTTCGTTTGATTCGTAAACTCCAAATCAAAATCGGTGCAACAGTTAGTTTGTTGTCTGCTTTGTCCCGCCTTGCCAAAATAGGAAAGCCAAAACCAAAAGTATTTATTCCTTTTTCAGATTCAATTGCTTCTGTTTGGTTTATAAGATTTTCAAATGCTTTTGTAATACGGACTAATTGCGTTTGTTCTTCTTCAAAAAGTGTGTTTAAGTCTGGAACATTTTCTTTCCAACTAATTCGGAATTTTAAGGGCTGTTCAGAAAGTAACGCTTTAATGAAATTGTCGGGTAGGTTTTTGTCAATATGAGAAAGTCTGTTTAGATCAAACTTGTAACGTGAGTTTGAAGGTATCGCATTTAAATGAACTCCTCTGCGATTACCAACTTTAAGACGTCTTTGTAATTCCGTTAAAAGTTTCTCTGTCAATTCCATTCTTTCTAATATTGTACTGTATAAATTTAACTCTTTTGGTTTTGCTATTTAATTTTTTTGAATAATTTAAAAGTAAATTTGCGTTAGATTATGTTGAATTTTCTGTGTTTTGTTTCTGTTCATTTTTTTCGGCGATGTAACATCAAATATATGGAATCACTGAATAATACATCAAATATTAGCATTTTATCATTTTATTTTATCTTCAAAAATAGGTTAAAAAAGTTGATATTTCAAAGATTTTTTTCATGCGAAGTTCACGAAGATATTTTTGCAAAGAAAACGCAAAGATTTTGAGATTGTCTTTGCGTTTACTTACAGCCTTTTGCGTGGGAATCTTTTTGTCCTATGCGTGAATTATTTTTCCCTTTTACTTCCAAATCCAAAGGTTTTCTGGGAGGTGGAGTTGGTGGTTGAGGTATCTGGAGGTAACGAAAATCCAATCGGATAGTCGGTTAAGGAACATGATAATTTTATCCAAATGAGGGAGTTCTTGGATGGCAACAACGCGGCGTTCGGCTCTGCGGCAAACGGTTCGGCAAATGTGCGCGTAGCTTATCAAAGTATGTCCGCCAGGTAATACAAAATGAGTCATTGCGGGAACAACTTCATTCATTTTATCCATATTTTGCTCCATTTGGGTAATTAAATCAAGGTTAATTTCGGGGAGTTTTATGCCCGATTTTGTACCGTCGTTAGCCAAATGAGAGCCAATGGTGAATAATTCGCGTTGAATTTGATCGATAAACGAAGTGATATTTTTCCATCTATCCACATCGTTTAAATTTAATAAATCCATCCAATAAGCCAAATGGGCGTTGAGTTCGTCCACAGAACCATACGCCTCTATTTGATTTTCGTATTTATCTACACGGGTACCGCCTAGTAAAGATGTAGTACCTAAATCGCCTGTTTTTGTGTAAATTTTCATTTTAAATGTAAAATATTTCCCCACTCCGCCCTAACGGGCAACTAGCCCTAGGGCGAGGAGTTGGTGTACGTGTGAAAACTTCGTTTTTAATTATTTTTACCCTTCCACCTTAGCTACAAAAGTGTAATCCAATTGTTTTTTAGCCAAGTTGGCACTTTTAATTTTAATTTTTATTTTGTCGCCAATTTGGATTTTATCCCCAGATCTTCGGCCAATTACACAGTAATTTTCCTGATCCAACATATAATCGTCCCCCTCCAATGTTTTTAAACTAATCATCCCTTCGCATAAATTCTCCACTACTTCGGCATAAATTCCCCAATCCGTAACACCACTCACTACAGCATCAAATTCTTCCCCAATGTGTTCCGCCATAAACTCCACTTGTTTGTATTTTATGCTATCTCTTTCTGCATCGGCAGCAGTTTTTTCTTGTTTAGAGCAATGTACACACATTTCCTCATGCTCGTCCTTGTTGGCATTTTTTCCATCGTTTAAATAATGAAACAATAAACGATGCACCATCATATCAGGGTATCTACGGATAGGCGAAGTAAAGTGCGAGTAATACTCGAAACTTAAACCATAATGCCCAATGTTGTTGGTAGAATACTCTGCCTTAGCCATGGTACGAATAGCCAAAGTTTCAATCATATTCCCCTCTTTTTTACCACTAACATCTTGCAATAAACCACTAATTGATTTAGCAATATCTTCATCTTTTTGTACACGAATATTGTATCCAAATTGCGTTACAAAACTCGCAAACTGATTGAATTTTTCGGGCGATGGTTTATCGTGAATACGGTACACAAAAGTTTTTTCCTTTTTGCGTTTATCCCCAATAAATTGAGCCACTTTACGGTTAGCCAACAACATAAATTCCTCGATTAATTTATTGGCATCCTTGCTTTGTTTAAAATAAACACCAGTTGGTTTACCGTTATCATCCAAGTTAAATTTAACTTCAACTCTATCAAAAGTAATCCCACCTTTGCGTAAACGTTCCTTTCGTAATTGTTTGGCTAAGGTATCAAAAATTAAAATTTCCTCTTTTAACGGTCCTTCGCTTTTGCCTTCAATAATCTCTTGCGCTTCTTCGTAAGTAAATCGATGATCCGAGTATATGGCAGTTTTACCATACCATTCGTTAATTACTTGCGCATCTGGCGTGATTTCGAAAATTGCCGAAAAACATAATTTTTCTTCGTGCGGACGTAAGGAACATACACCGTTGGATAATTTTTCGGGCAACATTGGTATAACCCTGTCCACTAAATAAATAGAAGTAGCCCTGTTATAAGCCTCCTCATCCAACAAACTACCAATAGGTACATAATGCGTAACATCGGCAATGTGCACTCCAATTTCGTAATTACCATTGGGTAATTTTTCGATGGATAAAGCATCATCAAAATCCTTTGCATCGTGCGGATCTATCGTGAAAGTAGTGATAGAACGCATATCGCGGCGTTTTTTAATTTCGCGTGGATCTATTTTTAACGAAATTTTTTCGGCTTCTTTTTCCACCAAAGGCGGGAAATGGATAGGTAAATCGTATTCGTATAAAATACTGTGCATTACCACTTCGTTATCTTCAGCATCGCCTAAAATTTCTACAATTCGTGCAAATGGACTGCGAGAACCGCTTGGCCAATCGGTAATTTCAGCTAAAACTTTTTTACCTTCTGTAGCACCATTTAAGCGCGTTAGAGGTACATAAAAATCTACCGAAATTTTATCGTCATCTGGTATAAAAAAGGCAAATTTCGGATTAATTTCCACCACACCAATAAACTTCTTTTTTCGGCGTTCCATAATTTCAACCACCTCACCCTCAGGTTTTTTCTTGCCAGGATACACTTTTATTTTAACCACATCGCCATGTAAAGCTTGGTTTAAATTGCGCCAATGCACAAAAATATCATTTTCTAAACCTGGAACAACCACAAAACCCGAGCCCGAGCCAATGCTATCCAAAGTACCAATTACCAATTCCTCTACATAATCCAATTGGAACATTCCGTCTTCGGTTTCTTTAATCACATTTTGTTGTAACAAGGATTGGATTTCGTCCCACACTTTTTTACTTTCAACGGCATTTTTAGCCACTACTTCCCTGCAAATTTGCTTGTGATTAAACGCTCTGTTAGGATGTTTATGAAAAACACTAATTACAGTTTTTTGATTTTGTTTTTGATTTGGAGCTCCTTTACTATTATTCTTAGGATTCCTTGATTTATTTCTTTTCGACATACTATGGTAAATATACTCAAAACTAAACAACTAAACTCTCAAAAACGCAAGTATTTTTAAAAAAAATATTTGTTTGACAAAAAATAAGATAGAAAGATTTTAAAAACAACAATCGTTTCCTATCTTCGTAATCCGCAAAAAAAATCATGATACCTAAGGAAACCATCGACGATATTTTTAATGCTGCCCGAATAGAGGAGGTAGTTGGAGATTTTGTGCGATTAAAAAAACAAGGTGCCAATTACATGGGTTTATGTCCGTTCCACGACGATCGCAGTCCGTCCATGTCCGTATCCCCCGTAAAAGGAATTTACAAATGTTTTTCGTGCGGTGCATCGGGTAATTCCATATCGTTTTTAATGGATCATGAGCAAATTACCTATCCTGAAGCACTTAAAATTTTAGCCAAAAAATACAATATACAAATTGTTGAAGAAGAGATAGATAGTGAGCAACAACAAAAAATAAACGAAAAAGAAAGTATGTTGTTGGTAAGCGAATTTGCTGCCAAAACTTTTCATGAAAATTTATTACAAAGCGACGAAGGAAAATCTGTTGGATTAAGTTATATTAAAAACCGAGGGATTAGTGATGAAATGATCGAAAAATTTAACTTGGGTTACGCCTTGGAAGAGCGCGATGCTTTTACCAAAACCGCTGTTGGCAAAGGATACGATTTAAAATTTTTAGAATCCACAGGCTTATCTATCACCAAAAATAGCTCCTTTGATAGATTTGCAGGCAGAGTAATTTTTCCGATTTTTAATATCTCCGGACGAACCATAGGTTTTGGTGCACGAACCTTAAGTAGCGAAAAAAAAATAGCCAAGTACCTTAATTCGCCCGAATCCGAAATTTACCATAAAAGTAAAGTTTTATATGGTTTGTTTCAGGCAAAAAAAGCCATAGCAAAAGAGGATGTTTGTATTTTAGTGGAGGGTTATACCGATGTTATTTCTTTACATCAAAAAGGTGTGGAAAATGTGGTTGCTTCCTCGGGAACAGCTTTAACGGTGGAGCAAATTAAATTGATAAAACGCTTTACTAACAATATTATATTAGCTTTAGATGGGGATGCTGCCGGACAAAAAGCGGCGATTAGAGGGGTGGATTTAATTTTAAAGGAAGATTTAAATGTAAAGGTGGTGGCTTTTCCGGAGGGAGAGGACCCTGATTCTTTTGCAAAAAGTAAACCCAGCGAGGAGTTAAAAAAATACATCCAACAAAATGCGGTTGACTTTATTACTTATAAATGTAATTTGTTGTTAAGTTCCGCAGGGAACGATCCTATTTTACGTGCGCAAGTAATTAAGGATGTGGTAAGTAGTATTGCTTTAATTCCCGATGCAATTAACAGAAATGTATATGCTCAATCGGCGTCTAAAATTTTAGATATAGATGAAAAGGTGATTTTAGCCGATTTGGCTAAAAAAAGGGCACAGGTTATACAAGGTGATTATAAACCTGAGGTGGAACAAAATGAAGTAGTTAATTCGCAACTTAAACAAATTTTAGATGAACAGGAAATAAGTGTACCTGTTCCTCAGTACATCGAAAAACCTTTACCTGCTTCAAAAAAAGTAAAAGAAAGTATAATATATAACGAGGAAAATGTTATTCGTTTATTAATTTCTTATGGATATCTACCAATTTATTTTAAAAATAAATCACAGGACGAAGAGGTTAGAGTTTTTGTGGTGGAATTTGTAGTTAATGAAATTATAAATGATGAGTTAAAATTTGAAGTGCCTTTATATCAGGAGATTTTTGATGAAATTTATTCTTTATACAATAATAACGAAGTACCTTCCGAAAAATACTTTTTTCAGCATAAAAATCCAGCAATCATGAAAAAAGTAATTGAAATTTGTGCCGAAAAATACAAGTTAAGCGAGGGTTGGAAAGATAAAAAAATAATAGTTCCCAACGAGGTAGATAACCTAAAACTAGCAACTTTAATTTTAGTAAACAGATTTAAGTTGGATAAGGTTGTTTTAATGATTGAGGAGATTCAAGAAAAGTTAAACGATAACTCTGAAAACATCGACGAATTACTTGAAAATTTCAACGAACTTACACGTGTAAAAATCTCCATCTCCCAAAAAATTGGAAGATTAATTGGGTGATCTTTTATGTAATGGCTCTGATTAATTTTTAAATTAAGTTTTAATATTGTTTAAAATGTTTATTTCCCCTTTCAGCCTAAGGCAGCTTTCCCCAGGGAAAGCAGTTAATTACTTCGTAGTAAAAGTTCAGATACAAAAAAACGAAGTTTTTTCATAAGTAACACAACTCCTTGCCTTGAGGCTAGGTGGCTGCATGCCGGAGTGGTGATGAATTAATAGTTTGTTTTTAGCCAAAAATTAAGCTTATCCGTTTACCTAAACCAAATTCAAAAATTCTGTAAAGTGTGGATAGCTGAATGTCGCACTTACCATTTTCTAGTCTTGAAATATAGCTTTTTTTTGTTCCAACTTTATTTGCCAATTGTTCTTGAGTCATATTAGCTTCTTTTCTAGCTTCTTTCAACATTTCACTTATAACAAAATATTGAGCTTTTTCCTCAAAACTGTCACGTGTTTCAGTACCTATTTTACCATATTTAGCATTCAATAACTCGTTAAAGTTTTTAGCTTTTCTAATGTTTTCTGTTTCCATTATTATTTCTTTTTAGAGTTAAAGTATTTATTTTTTAGTTTTAAAGCGATATCAATTTCTTTTTTTGGTGTTTTTTGAGTTTTTTTCTGAAATCCATTAAAAAGTACAACTATATTTCCTTTGTCGAAGCAACAAAAAATTCTGTAAATATTACTTTCAAATTCAATTCTTATTTCATAAAGTCCATCAGTCCCAGTTAAATGATCTAAAAATTTTTTCGGAATATTTTGCACATTTTTTATGATCATAAAAACATATTCAATTTTTTCTTGAATCTTTTCACTTTGATTCAAATAGAAGTCTGTAAAATGATTTTCATAAAAAATTATTTGTCTCTCCGATTTCATATCGCGAAGTTAACTTAAAAGTTATCTGAAGTCAAGTTTTTTTATGATTTTTAGTAAACTTATTTTTAATATTAGGATTTATTTTGCAAATTTATCAATACGGATAAAAAAATATCGTTTAAATCACTATATAAAATCATTCAAATTTACAATCAAAACTCCATAAAAATAACTTAAAAAGGATAACCAATACCAATATTAAAGTTGGGTTGATTCCAGTAGAAGTTCCAGGTGTTTTTGTTGTATGCTTGTTTGATGGGGTAACCAAGATCGAAACGGAAGAGGAAAAAATCGAAATCTAAACGTAAACCTACACCTGTTGCAACAGCCATTTGTTGCATAAAGGTATTGAAGTAAAAATTGGTTTCGCGTTGTTCGTTGTTGATGTTCCAAATATTTCCAGCATCTACAAATAGTGCACTTTTAAAAATTTTGGTAAAAGCAAAACGGTATTCTACATTTAATTCAACCCTTATATCTCCCAATCTATCCACCGAGTTATCGGGATTATTTAATGCACCCGGACCCAAAGTACGTTGTTGCCAACCTCGTATACTGTTTGCACCACCTACAAAATACAATTGATCGAAGGGGATTACACTGTATTTATCAAAAGGAATTCCGGCACCAATAAAGGAACGCATGGCAATAGAACGCATACCCCTAAACATTAAATACTTACGAATATCAAAGTCCAAACGAGCAAAATTAGCATAACGTATTCCGTTTACAACCAATGCATTATTTTCGTCCCTATCCATAAAATTTAATTCTTTTAAAATAATTGCACTTGGTCCCATAATGTTTAAACGACCAATTAAATAGGTTGGGTTTTTTACACGCGGTTGATTTTGATTGTTGAAAATGTAACGGTATTTTAAACCCGAAATAATATGGTTATCAAAACGATACCTTTTAGAAATACTAAAACTCTCCAGTTTTTCTAAAATCAATGAACCTTTTTCGATAAAAGAAAAACTTAAATCGAAAGGTGATAATTCGTGTTTTTTAGTTAGTGTTTCGTTCCATTCATAATCCATGGAAACGTTAGATAAATGCCTTGTATAATCCACCCTGCGTTGGTAATTATACCTTGCGCTAATCCCAGATTTAGGAAAACTTTGTTGTCCTAGTTTATCGGATAATTTTGGCGCAAACATTAATCCGGGTACTCTAAGTTTAAACTGCGGACCAAAATTTGCGCCTAAAATTCGCTCATTTTCAACGGTAGATTTTAAATTTTCAACCCCACCCGAAATATTAAATTCCATTACATCCGCTATTCCTAAAGCATTTTTGCGCTGAAAAGACACACCTCCGTTACCACCAAAACCTTCTCTAAAAGTAGCAGTACCCTCTAAACTTAATGTGTTTACTTTAGAGTGTGTTAGATAAACAGTTACATCTAAATGTTGCCAGTTGGAATCGGTTAAGTGTTTTTCGTAATCAATTTTAATATTACTATACATCATTAAATTAGATAAACTCCTAAAAGTTTTGTTGTGATCTTTGTAATCATATAAGCGTCCGCTTTCGAAAAATATAGCATGTTTTACCACATCTAAATCTATTTTATCTTTTTGATTTTGAATAAAATAAAAATTTTTATCAAATAAAATTGTATCTTTAGCAGCGCCTTTTACTTCGTTGTAATCTGCGTGTACATAAATATTTCGGAGTAAATATCTAGGATGACGCGCTTCGTTTTTAGGATTTTTTACTTGTAAAACTAAAGCAACATTTCCATTACGGTTGTTGGTATCTGCTTTATAAGTTATGTAAATGTCCGAAAAATCAAAATAACCAGCTTCGCGCATTAAATCGCTAATTCGATCTCTTTCGGTTTGTAAATTTTCGTTGCTAAAAACATCACCTTTTTTAAGCATGTACGGACTAGGGTAGAGGTTAAATCTGCGTAAAATGGAAGGGTCTTGAATATCCAACACCATACTATCAATTTTGCTTTGTTTACCTAAAGTAACTAGGTAAAGTGTTTTAGCTTTTTTAGAATTTTTGCCCCATTTTTTTTGATAACTTGTATTTACCTTAGCATTGTAAAAACCTTGTTGGTTAAGGTAAAGTAACATTTGTTGTCCGGAGCGTTGCAATTGTAAAGTATCTAAAACTTCACCCGGTATTTCTTTTTCTCCATCGGGTTTAAACCAAATATTTTTCCATTGTAATTTGATTAAATTATTAGGTTTTTGTCGGATGT
>JBEEPA010000303.1:0-2662 GCA_041191385.1 Bacteroidota bacterium
ATAAGCATGAATAAAATGTTTGGGTGCAGCTAAATTATATCCTGCATAAATTAATAATGCAGCTAATGCCGCATTAGGAATTAACTCTATTACAGGGATGAAAAATAACATGGCAAGTAATAAAAATAATCCGTGGAAAAAGTTAGACCATTTTGATTTTGCTTTAAATTTAACATTTGCAGAACTTCTAACCACTTCAGAAATTATTGGTAAACCTCCAACTAAACCTGCAAAAAAGTTACCAAAACCTTGTCCAACCAAATCGCCATTTGGATTAGAAATTCTCTTTTCAGGATCTAAGCCATCTACAGCTTTTACAGTTAAAAGGGATTCTAAACTACTTACAAAATAAAACATCAAAACATATTTCCAAAAACCAAAAGTTGCTATTAAATCAAAGTTTAAATTTAAGTGTATTGAATCCCAAAAATTGCCAATTTGAACTAATGAATAACTTGGTTGTGTTTCTTTAAAATGCCATATAATGGATAAGGGAATAGTAATTATTAAAACAATTAATGGTGCTGGAACAAATTTAAGAATGGATATGTTAAACTTAGGCAATACAAATAAAATTATTAAAGCAATAAAACCTACTAAAGCAATTGGAAAATGTGCATTTAAAATAAATTGAGGAATATCCAAAAACAATTCTATCGGCCCTTCGCCTTTGTACATTTGAGGTTCGTCGCCCAACAATACTGGAATTTGTTTTAATATAATAATAATACCAATGGCGGCCAACATAGCGTGAATAGCAGCAGGAGGAAAAAAATCGGTATATCTTCCCAATTTTAAAATTCCGCTTGATATTTGTAAAATTGCCATTACTACTATCACAGTAGATACAGTTTGTAAAGCCATTTCGTTGTTGCCAAATTCGGTTATGGCAGCGGCACAAATAGTAATTAATCCGGCAGCCGGACCTTTAATAGTTAAGGGCGAAACTTTAAAAAATACGGTTGCTAATCCACCAATAATTGCACTAACAACTCCCATTGCAGGAGGAAATCCGCTGGCTTTAGCAATACCTAAACTTAAAGGTAAAGCCAATAAAAATACCATGAATCCAGATACGATATCGTTTTTCCAAAATGATTTTAACAATTGAAAATCATTATTTTTTTTGTTTAAATTGTTCATATTAAGCTGTTTTTAAAGGGTTAGATTGATTGTGTTGATAAAAAGTTCCTAAAAAGATTCGAGCGTACATTCTAAGTAAAGTTATTCCACTAATTACAAAACTTGCAGCCACTAAAAATCCTAAAACAAATTGATTGGGATGAATATGACTAAATAATAAATCTTCGCCAATAAAAGCTGGCGTGATTGGAAATCCCATTAATCCTAAAGTTGCAATTAAATAAATAAATCCGGTTTTTGGATGTTTAGCAATAAAGCCTTTGTAATCAAATAAATTAATATCCGAGTGGTATTTTCTTACCATAAAATTAAGTGATAAATAAGCGATTATGCCAGAAGCGATTATGCCAATTAAAAAAATTAAAGTTTGGTGATAATCGAAGTTTTCATTAAATGATACAGATAAGGCTAAACTAAAGTGGTTTAAAATTACTAAGATCAATACCAGTCTTGGATTTTTTCTTTCGGAAAAGGATTTTAATACCATAAGTAATCCAAGTAAGCCGTAAAAAACGGGTAAGCTATCTTGGATGTTTTTATTTAAAAAAGTAGGATTTAAGTATAAAAACAATCCTACAATATAAATTGGGGTAAATACAAAAATGGTATTTTTGTAGGTTAAAAAGTTTAATAATTTACCTCCTTTTTTTAAGGTGTTAAATACATAACTCATGATATCATCCAAAAACCATTCTTTTAGTGAAAGTATATAAATTATATTTTCAATTTTGCTGTAATTGTTTTGGCTTGGTTTAAAATGAAATTGTTGGTCGCGAATTAAATAATTGATAATTGAGGGAGAGATTAACAATTGATAAGTGCGTAAAAATGCATTGGTGGTAAAATGAATTAAAGCTAAAGTGTGCCAACCTAATGCAATTTCAATAAACATTATCCCAATTTGCGCAGCCGATGCATATGCAATTTGAGGTTTGATAGAGGATTGTACTTTGCTAATAAAATTGGCTATTATTGCAGTAATTATACCAATGAATATCAATAAAACTTTAATCCAAATTTGATCTTGCCACAAAGGTGCAGTGCGCAAAAGTAAAAACACACCAAAATGTACCGATAATGAACCGTAAAAAATGGAGCTGGATGGAGTAGGACCTTCCATTGCACGCGGTAACCAAGATGAAAATGGAAATTGAGCAGATTTTGCAGCCGCTGCAATTAATAAAGATAATCCGATAAAAATTGCAATGGGATTGTGTTGGTTAAATTGATTTGCTAAATGTATATTTTCCAATTGAATAAATCTTATGTTTTCGTGCCATAAATGATGCGTAGCCCACATGGCGGCCAAAATTCCCATATCTCCAATTCGGTATATCGAAAATACTTTTAGAGCATTTCTTACCGGTAAATATCTATCTCGATAAAAGGCTATCAATAAAAAAGAAGAAATTCCTAAAATTTCCCATCCTAAAAATAAAGTTTCGAAATTACCAGATAATAACGTTATATTAAATCCCAAGAAAAAAAATAGTATGGTATTAAAAAATCTTTTATAACC
>JBEEPA010000304.1:0-3068 GCA_041191385.1 Bacteroidota bacterium
ACGGCGCTGAAGAAAATAGTACCACAAGTGTTGGTGTTAAAGAAAAAAATCTATTTAAAAGTATAGATAATATATATGATTTGTTCATATATAACCTCTCTGTTTTAGCAGAATTACAAAGCGTTGCTTTTAAAATTATCGAGGAAAAAAAGAATAAAAAACTTCCCACTCAAGAGGATTTAAATCCAAACATGAAATTTTGTAACAACCCAATTTTATCGGCATTTTTAGGTAATGTTCAGTTACAAAATGAGTGTAAAAGATTGAAAATTAATTGGTTGGAGGATTATGATACTTTGCGAAAAATTTTTAGAAGTATTTCTGAATCAAATATTTATCAGCAATATATGAGTGCTGAAGAAGATGATTTTGAAACACACAAAGCTTTTGTAATTAAAATTTTTAAATATTTTATTGCAGATAATGAAGTTTTAACTCATTTGTTAGAAGAAAAAAATATATTTTGGTCGGATGATCACTTTTTTGTTTGTGGTTATTTGGTAAAGTATCTTAAATCTTTAAAAGAATCTTTCTCTATATCGTCATCTTTACCAACTTTATACAAAGATGAAGAAGATGATGCAGAATTTGTATCAAAATTATTTAAAAATACAATTTACAATGATAAAGAATTTGAGGAGATTGTAATGACTAGAGCCAAAAATTGGGAATCGGATAGGATTGCAAAAGTGGATATGATTTTGATGAAAATGGCGGTTTGTGAGTTAATTCATTTAACCAGTATTCCTGTTAAAGTTACTTTAAATGAATATATTGATTTATCAAAAGAATATAGTACGCCTAAGAGTAAATTGTTTATTAATGGGGTTTTGGATAAAATTATTCCTGATTTAAAACAAAGCGGAAAAATTGTAAAAATTGGAAGAGGTTTAATGGATTAAATTATATAGTTATGTTAAAAAAAGTAGTTTTTATTTTAGCAATTGGTAGTTTAAATTTTGCGTGTAATAATGCAACAACTGTAGAAGAAGTTGTAGAAAAAGAAGTGGTTAGCGAAGAAATTCAAAAGCAAATTGATGCTTTAGAAAATTATGAACCAACTAAAGGTGGTCCTAATATTTATTTTCCTGTGATGGAACACGATATGGGTACAATAGAAAAAAATGGTAAAATACCTTATACTTTTTATTTTGTAAATAGTGGAGATGCACCTTTATTGATTACAGATGCTAAAGGAAGTTGTGGTTGTACGGTTCCATATTTTCCTACAGAACCTGTAATGCCAGGCGAAAAAGGTAAAATTAATTTAACTTTTGATAGCGATAGAAAATCGGATGGAATGAGTTTTAAAGTTACGGTTACTGTTTATACTAATGTTAAAGAAGAACCGATTCCTTTAGTGATTAAAGGGAAAATGGCAGGTGAGCCAGCTGAATAATTTGTAAATTTTAATTTTTAATATATGAATATGTTTTTATTACAAGAGCAAGGTGGTGGCGGAAGCGGAATGCTAATTATGATGGCATTGGTGTTTGGTGTTATGTATTTTTTTATGATTCGTCCGCAACGTAAACGCGAAAAAGAATTACAAAAAAAGCGTGAAGAACTTAAAAAAGGAGATGAAGTGATTACTTCTGCTGGTATTTATGGAGAGGTTTATGAAGTTAGTGCTGATACAGTGATTATTGTGGTAGAAAGTGCTGCAAAAATTAAAATTTTAAAATCGGCTATTGTAACCGTAAATGGCGAAGGTAGTGCAGTAACAAAATAATTTGTAACCCCTTGCAAAACAAGGGGTTTTTTAATTGTACATTTATGCAACGTGTAATTGTAGGTTTGAGTGGGGGAGTGGATTCCAGTGTGGCTGCTTATTTACTTAAAGAACAAGGTTACGAGGTTATTGCTTTGTTTATGAAAAACTGGCACGATGCTTCTGTAACTTTAGAAGCCGAATGTCCTTGGATTGAGGATAGTACAGATGCTTTATTGGTTGCAGAAAAATTAGGTATTCCTTTTCAGGTAATAGATTTATCTGCCGAATACAAAGAAAAAATTGTGGATTACATGTTTAACGAATACGAAATGGGACGTACGCCAAATCCTGATGTATTGTGTAATCGCGAAATCAAATTTGATGTTTTTTTAAATAAAGCATTGGAACTGGGGGCTGATTTTGTAGCAACCGGACATTATTGCCAGAAAAAAACTACAGTTATAAATAATCAAGAAATTCATCATTTAATTGCTGGTGCAGATAATAATAAAGATCAAAGTTATTTCCTTTGTCAGCTAAACCAACAACAATTATCTAAAGCTTTATTTCCAATTGGACATTTGCAAAAAAGTGAAGTGCGAAAAATTGCAGAAGAATTGGATTTAGTAACTGCAAATAAAAAAGATTCGCAAGGATTGTGTTTTATTGGCAAGGTACATTTACCGGATTTTTTACAACAAAAATTAAAACCTAAAAAAGGTGAGGTGATTGAAATTGATGCAAATCATCCTATTTTTAATCAAAATACAACTACTGACAGCTTACAAAAATTATCCAGTCCTTATGTTTTTTCAAAAGAAATGGGTAAAGTTGTTGGAGAACATAATGGAGCACATTTTTATACCATAGGACAAAGAAGAGGGATTGCAATTGGAGGCAAACCTTTACCATTATTTGTTATAGGAACAGATGTAGAAAATAATATTGTTTATGTTGGACAGGGGAGTGAACATCCAGGTTTATACAGATATGGTTTAACTATCCGTAATGAAGAGTTACATTGGGTAAGAGAGGATTTAAAATTGCCGGAAGGAGAAGAAAAAAAGTTTAAAGCAAGGATTCGTTACCGACAAACTTTGGAGGATTGTAAGTTAATTGTAGAAAAAAATCAAAGTTATTTATTGTTTACAAATCCGCAAAGAGGGGTTGCTGCCGGACAATTTGCGGCATGGTATCAGGATAATGAATTAATAGGCTCGGCTGTTATTAATCACTAAAAATACTTATATTTATATTGTACATTTGTTAAAAGTTATCAAAATATAATATAAATGAATTTTATTTTGAACAATCCAGTTAAAAAATATTTTTCCACTTGGTTTTGGTTAATCCA
>JBEEPA010000305.1:0-12339 GCA_041191385.1 Bacteroidota bacterium
ATATGAATTAAGAATAGAAATCATTAGGAATCTTTTGGAGCAACATCAAGATTACACCAATAGAAATTTAGTGAAATTAACTTTATCTAGTTACTTAATTTTTTTCTTGAAATTAATAGCAACAAAAATGTTATCAATGCATTGATTAACAAAATTTCAAATCCTATTTGATAATCATTGAATAAAAATTTGCTGTATTTATGCAATAAAAAACTTGATATAACAGAGAAAATTGCAATAAATGGTGTTAAATTATCTTTGATATTTAATCGTGTGAAAATTCCAAAACTAAACAATCCTAAAAGTGGGCCATAAGTTAAACCCGCAAAATTAAAAACTTCTTTGATCACACTGCTACTATTGATTTGTTTAAATAAAATAATCATTAAAACTAAAACTAGCGACATACCAATGTGCACCCAAATTCTGGTTTTTGGATTGGTATTATCAATAATATCCACACAAAAACTAGTAGTTAAACTAGTTAAAGCCGAATCGGCACTTGAATAAGCAGCAGCAATTAAACCAATTAAAAAAACAACCCCCAAAATTGGTGGAAAATATCCTTTTCCTGCTAATGTTGGAAATAACTTATCAGGTGTGATATCGCTTTCTGATAAATGATTAGAAGCTTGCATACAATAATAAACTTTATCATTAACTTCCTCGATACTTAAGAAATTTTGTTGAATAGCAAAAGTGTAAATTAATATTCCCAGAACTAAAAATAAAAGGTTAACTGGAATTAAAATAACACTATAGCTAATAATATTTTTTTGTGCATCCTTAAGATTTTTACATGTTAGGTTTTTTTGCATCATGTCCTGATCCAAACCAGTCATTACAATTGCAATTAAAGCTCCATTTAATAAACTAAGGAAAAAACTTCCCCAAGATTTATTTTTCCAATCTACAATATGTGCGTACGGACTTTCTTGAATGGTTGTGATTAAATCTCCAAAGGATAAATTGAGTTGATTTTTAATGAAATAAATAGAAATACCAACCGCCAATAACATACTTGCTGTTTGTAAAGTATCTGTCCAAACGATTGTTTTAATCCCCCCTCTAAAGGTGTACACCCAAATTAAAAATATCGTACAAACAATACCTAATAAATAAGGAATACCATAGGGTTGAAACAAAAATATATCTAATACCTCTGCCACTAAAAACAAACGCAAAGAAGCACCTACAACTTTTGAGAGCAAAAAGAAAATAGCACCAGTTAAATAACTTTTTTTACCAAACCTACCATTTAAATAGGTATATATAGAGGTTAAATTTAGCTTGTAGTATATGGGTAAAAGCACGAATGCAATAAAAATATAACCCAATAAAAAGCCAAAAACCAAAGCCAAATAGGTTAAACCATCTTGATGAACCGTACCGGGAACAGAAATAAAAGTAATTCCAGATAAACTAGCGCCTATCATCCCAAATGCAACCAAAAACCAAGGCGAATTTTTATCGCCCGTAAAAAAGGATTGCTTGGTAGAGTTACGATTGGTAAAATAAGATACTAGAAGTAAAATTGCAAAATAAATTACAATAATTACTAAACTAATTTCTTTACTAATATCCATTATAATTTAATCAACTTAGTACGAAAAACCGATTTTTCTGAAATTACCTCGATAAAATATGTATTGGCTTGCATTCCAGAAAAATCAATTATTTTTTGATTTTGCTCAATCAACACCAACTTACCCGACAAATCATACACTTTTACTCTAAAATCGTTTAAATACGTTTGGATATGTAAAAAATTAACTACAGGATTGGGATAAATTGAAATTTCTGGCGTTTCAACTCCTACACTGCTTAACAAAAATCCACTAGTATTGGTTTCGTAAATTTTACCACTAGTAGTAGTTAAAAAACCACGCGATAAATTTACAAACGTTATGGACGTTACATTTTCTTCTTGCGTAATATTTATAGTTCTTTGTCGGGTTGGCTCCTCTAAAGAAATCATTTGATTAAAACCTACCCAATAACAAATTTGATTGGTGGAGCAATGAATATCTCTAAACCATTCGTTTCCATTGGTTGAATTAGAAACAGAAAAATTGATTGGATTTAAACGAATATTTACGCCTTTATTACCTGCAATTACAATTTGATTTTTTAAAAAATTATACTCTAACGCATTTAAACTTTCGGAAGTATTACTTTCGATCGTTAACCACTCCTCCTGATCACGAATATTTTTTAAAATGATACCATTTGCACCCAAAGCAATAATTAAAGTATCATTAATATGTAAAACATTGTTTAAATTATAAATACTTTGCACACCTAAATCTGTCCAATTTTCGCCCTTATCTGTAGATTTAAAAACACTACCATTATTACCCACTGCAATTCCTTTATCCCCTTTAAAATCGATTGCATTAATTGCATTTGAGCTTAAATTAAAGGTTGCCCAATTATTACCGCTATTACTTGTTTTGTATAATTTACCATTGGATGCTGCTATCCAAAAAACCGAATTAGATTCGATAAAAACATCTAATAAATTTTCCGAAGTTGGCGAATTGATTACATTCCAATTATCTCCTGCATTAGAAGATTCCACAATATAACCATTATTACCAATAGCAATAATTTTTGAAGCATTAAAGGATACAATTTTATTTAAACCATTGGAATTATCAATATTTACTGGATTCCAATGTGTTTGAGCAAAAGATTGTAATATAAACAAAAATACAATCAAAAAAGAAGTTGATTTTTTATACATAACCTAGTGTTTTTCTAACGCGTTTTAAAGTATTGATTGCTATGGATTCTGCTTTTTCTTTGCCAATTTTTAAAGCATTTTCTATCGTTACGGGATCACTCATATAATTGTTATATGCAATTCGTTCCAATTTAAATTTTTCTAAAATTAATTCGTACAATTCAATTTTAGCATGCCCATAACCGTAATTACCAGCTAAATATTTTTGTCGCATTTCGTTAATTTGATTTTCGGAAGCTAATAATGAATACAACTGAAAAACAATACAAACATCAGGATTTTTTGGCTCCTCCAATGGTGTAACATCTGTAATAATTTTTAAAATAGTTCTACGTAATTCCTTTTCGGGCGCAAAAATATTGATACCATTACCATAGGATTTACTCATCTTCCTCCCATCTATCCCCGGTACATACATCGATTTTTCGTTCAGTTGTATTTCGGGAACAGTAAAAACTTCTCCGTATTGATGGTTAATTTTTTGTGCTAAATCTCTTGTAAATTCCAAATGTTGCTTTTGGTCTTTACCTACTGGAACCACATTAGTATCATACAACAAAATATCCGCAGCCATTAAAACTGGATAATTAAATAACCCAGCATTTACCTCGGAAATATTCTCGGATTTATCTTTAAAAGAATGTGCTAAAGATAATCTTTGGAAACTCATAAAACAATCTAAATACCACATTAATTCGGTTACTTGGGGAATATCCGACTGTTTATAAAAAACATTTTTTTCGATATCAAAACCCATTGCCAACCATGTAGCAGCAACCGATAAAGTATTTTGCCTAATGGTTTGCGCATCTTTAATCGTAGTTAAACTGTGTAAATTTGCAATAAAACCATATGTTGTATTTTGTGATGTTTTACTAGATTCCACAACAGGTAATATTGCACCTAAAATATTCCCTAAGTGCGGTGTACCTGTAGCTTGTATTCCTGTTAAAATAACCGACATACTAAATGTTTTTTAAAATATGATTGGTAATGTTTTGTCCAGCCTCACCATTACCATATAAATTAATATTAAATTTATTTTGCTTCTGCAACATATCCAAACAAAGTTGAATAATATTATTTTTATTTGCACCAGATAATACATTAAACCCGTTTTCCACCAACTCCACCCATTCCGTTTGCTCACGCATGGTTACACAATTTTTACCAAAAAAGAAAGCCTCTTTTTGTAAACCACCCGAATCCGTCATTACTAGACTACAATTTTTTAATAAGTATAACATATCAAAATAACCTACAGGTGGTAAAACTAAAGCATTTAGTTGTAAGCCAGCTTGTTGAATTAGTTTTTGGGTACGAGGATGCAAGGGTAATACTACCGGAATAGTATTATGGATATGATTTACAGCCTCAACTATTTGGGTTAAATTATTTAAATCATCAGTATTTTCGGCACGATGAATGGTGCATAAAATAAATTTTGAAGGTAAATCTTTAACTATATCACTACAATTTTCATCACACTTTTGGACATAAAACAAAGCTGCATCTTGCATTACATCCCCCGACAAAACAATTTCACAATCCAATTGATCAAAAGCTTCTTTTTGTAAATTATTTACTGCAGTTTGAGTTGGCGCATATAATACACTACTGATTCTATCCGTTAAAATCCGATTAATTTCCTCGGGCATTTTGTTGTTAAAACTTCTTAATCCAGCTTCTACATGTGCTACTTTTATATGCAACTTACTGGCTGCCAAGGCACCTGCCAAAGTAGAATTGGTATCTCCATACACTAAAACCAAATCGGGTTTTTCTTGTATCAATACTTCCTCAATCTTTTCCAACATTCTACCCGTCATTGCCCCATGCCCTACTCCATTTATATCTAAACGGAAATGAGGTTGAGGAATCTCCATTTCTTGAAAAAAAATATCCGACATACCTGCATCAAAATGTTGTCCGGTATGAATAATTTTTTCTTCAATACTAGGGATATTTTTAAGCAACCTACTTAAAACTGCAGCCTTAACAAATTGCGGACGAGCGCCAACAATAGTAATTATTTTTTTAACCTTCATGGTAAACTTTTTTATTTTGTAAATAATGTAAAGTAAAACCTGTAACAATACTTATATATTGCATACCAGCCAACCTACTTAACATGGTTTCTACGCCTAAATTCAAAAAAATATGTACAATTAAAAATAGTGCTAAATACCAATTTGTTTGAAAATGAATACCACCTACTAAAAATAACCATATACTTAAAAAAATCAATGCAAAAATTCCATTTTCAATCCAATCTTCTAAAAATTGATTGTGGGCGTTTAAAACAAACTCTTCACCATTTGGATTATCAAATAAAACTGTTTTAAAACTACCTGTTCCATAACCTATCAAAGGCTTTTCTTTAATTTTATCTAAACTTGCTTTCCAAATAAATTTCCTGGTTTCGGTACTTGTCATTTTATTAGTAAATACCTTACTGGGCTCATCTAAAGTTTTTTCAATCCCCTCTTTAACCCTTTGATTAAGAGGCGAAAATACATACAACCCTACCAAAAAAACACCCGCCAAAAATACTATAACAAAACTATAAAAAGGTTTAACATATTGTTTTTTAGTTAACCAAACTAAGCCCGCAATTACAGTAAAAATCATTACCAAATTACCTGCTTTAGATACAAAAAGAAGAATAAAAACCAATAAGAATAAAACAATTAAAATGTTATTAATAATTTGAAAACGACTTAATTTATTCCATTTTTTATAGATACTAAAAAACAAGGCCGAATTAAGTAATAATGTATAATACGATGGATGATTAAAAGCACTTAAATTAATATATGTATATTTTGAAATGGAAATATATTCATCAGTTTCCCTAAACGAATAAATAAATAAAAAAACGCAACCCAAAACAACCGAATATATAAAGCTATTATTTACCAATTGTATTTGTTTGGCAGAGAAATCGTACAAAGCAATTGTGCCCGATATATATATCAAAGCTAATAACTGCTCCAAGTGATGTAATCCTTCTTTTAAATTCGCCGAATAAGATATTCCTGAAATTTTAAGTAACATATAACCCAAAATCGAAACTAAAATAAATACTGTAAATTTATGTAAGTTAAAAGTTTTATATTTTTCCTTAAAAAATTCAAACACCACCAAAGGAAAAGCTACAATAAACGGAACATGAGCAATTTTATAATAAAATGGCAAAAGAATAATTCCTGATAAAATTAGATAAAAACTGATTTGATGAACTATTTTCAAAACGTAAAATTTATTTATCCCAACCTTCATCCACAACTTCATCCGGTTTAACACCTGGTTTAATTGGGAAATAATAACTAAAATTTAAGGAGATAAAACTATCTACAACTCCTTTTTTAACGTCGCTATTGGTAACATAAGAGTAGCCACGAACATTTTGAGCTATACCTAATTGATAAGTTAAACCAAATGAATAATTAGCATTGAGTGTATTGGAGATATTTTTATAATAAATTCCCGTAGCCAAAAATCCACCAATTGTTAAATCATCATATCCCTTTTTAATTTGATTGGTCATTAGTGGTGATTCATCATTTAAAATAATTAAATTTTTATACCAATACGTTCCTGCAAAAATACCATGATACCAGCCACCCTCCATTTGTCCTCTAAATCGATATTGATAACCTGCATAAATATCAAAACCTTGTAATGACAATTTAAAAGGAATTAAATTACCATTTTTCCCCATGAAATACTGATTTTCGATGGTAATATCTTGTAAAATACTATCGTTTTTAGGACGAGTACCTAACCAATAATTTCCACCTACAGTATATATTTTATTATTATTTATTTTATTTAAGGCAATACCTATAGTTTTAGGCGCACCAAATCTTTTGCTAAAATTAAATAAAGGCAATTTATATTCGGCATTTATACTAAAAGCCCAATAATTTGTAGATAAAGTATCTGTGTTTTTTTGCGCTAAAAGTGAGTTAAAACAAATCACAAGTAATGTTGATACTATTATATTTTTATACATATTCATTCCCTACTTTTTTTACTAAATTAATATTATTTTACGTTAAACACATAGTAAAATCATTTTTTTTGCTGTGTCCACAACATTATTTGCTCAATCAATTCCTCTTCGCTTTGTTGTAATGGATTAAAAATAATATGCGCCTGTTGATAATAAGGTAAACGTTGATTTAATCTTTCTGCAATTTCGGTAAATAAATTTTCAGGAGCAGTATTTTGTATCAAAGGGCGTTTGTCTTTTTCGTTTAACAATCTACTTACTAATGTTTTAGGAGGTAAATTTATAAAAACGGTTAATCCGCTAGCTTTCATAATATCCATATTATTAAAAAAACAAGGAACTCCACCGCCAGTGCTTACAATATAATTTTGTGTAGCAATAGTAGTTAAAAGCTTATTTTCTAGCTCACGAAAATAACATTCGCCATGCTGTAAAAAAATATCAGCTACACTTAATTGCGTGTTTTTTTCGATTTCGGCATCCATATCGAAAAATAAATTATTTGTTTTTTTAGCTATTTTTTTACCCAGTGTAGTTTTTCCACAGCCCATAAAACCAATAAGATAGATATTCATTGAGTTAGTTTTTGATTAATAATTTGCTAACTTACGATAAGCAATCCAAAAAAAAAAATGGAAATATGTTTTTTTAAACCAAATAAAGTATATATATTTGCACTCGCTTTTGAAAACCAAGTAAGATCTGGTAGCTCAGCCGGTAGAGCATTTCACTTTTAATGAAAGGGTCCTGGGTTCGAATCCCAGCCAGATCACAAAAACACAAAAAGCACCTCCAAAGAGGTGCTTTTTTGTTATATCTACTTTTTTCATTTAACTTTGATTGCCTCTTTAAAAGTAAATAAAAGCTAATGGTAAACAGATTTATTCATCATAAAATATATTGGATTTTACTTACAGTAGTTGCGTTGGTTTATTTAATTGGTGTTACTGTAGATGTTATGGAAGTGGACGCCGCGCAATATGCGCAAATGTCGATGGAAATGTTACAAAACAAATCATTTTTACAAGTTTATAATCGCCAAGTAAATTATTTAGATAAACCACCCCTTTTATTTTGGTTAAGTTCCATTAGTATGGGCATTTTTGGAATTAATAATTTTGGTTTTAAACTCCCTTCTATATTAGCTTCATTTGTAGCTATTTTATCGGTTTATAAAATTGCTAAAATATATTATTCTGAAAAAGCTGCTTTATTTGCGGGTTTAATGTTAGCAAGTTCTCAAACTTTTTTTATCATCAATAACGATATCCGTACAGATAATTTGTTAATTGGATTTGCAACTTTTTCTATCTGGCAAATCACTAAATTTATCCAACGCCCTAGCTATCCTGTTGGGTTTTGGGTGGGATTTGGTATAGCAATGGCAATGTTGGCAAAAGGTCCATTGGGCATAATTTTCCCCTTGTTATCTATTGTTCCTCAAATAATTTATTTAAAACAATGGCATATTTTTAAAGCCTATAAAATTTGGATTATCCCCGTTGTAATTGTTATAATGTTAATACCTATGTGTTGGGGTTTATACCAACAATTTGGAAATAAAGGTTTGTATTTTTATTTTTGGGAACAAAGTTTTGGGAGAATTACTGGACAAAATGTATGGAAAAATGATGTAGATCCTTTTTTTTTAGTGCATACATTTTTATATGCTATTTTACCTTGGACGATTTTATTTGTAGTTGCATTTTGGAAAAAAATCGTTTACGTATTTATGAATAAATTTAAATACACTCCCACCCATCCTGAAGTAATGGGAATATTCGGATACTTGTTGGCAACAATTGCTTTATCACAATCCAAATATCAATTACCGCATTATATTTATATTGCCAGTCCCATGGCATGCCTTATGATGGCTGGCTATGTAGATAATTTATCCAAAAAAAGTTTAATTACTTGGGGTAAAATTCAGTTAATATTTAACATTTTACTGGTAATTTTTGTACTTTTTACCGTTCATTATGTTTGGGAAATTTCAATATCTTCCTACATTATGATTAGTGCACTGCTAGCAATTTTTATATACATTTTTACAAAAGTGTATCGATACAGTTTTATTTGGGGAGGAGTAATTACCAGTATTTTTGTTAATATTTTACTACTCGTTTGGTTTTACCCCAATTTATTAGAATATCAATCCGCTAGTAAAGTTGGAAAAAAAATTAACGAATTAGGAATTCAAGATAAAAGTTTTGGATATCAAGAATTTGGATTCACTACAGATTTCTACAGTAAAAGTTATATTTCAGTGCTGAGTGATAATGCACAAGTAGATAGCGTTTTAAAACACCATCCTTATATTTATTTATATACTAATCCAAGATCGATAAATGATTTAAAAAAATATAAAACAGAAACCGTAGAGGAGTATAACATTTACCATGTAACTCTTTTAACATTCGATTTTTTAAATCCAAAAACACGAAAAAATGTAGTGCAAAAAACAATATTGCTTAAAATACAAGCAAAATGATAGTTTTTTGTTAATTTAGAAATTTTAAAAATATTATTATGATTGTTATAGCTGATATGGGTGCTACCAAAACCGACTGGAGTTTTGCAGAAGGCACTTCTGTAATTGATACTATTAGTACTTCTGGTTTTAATCCTTACTATTACACAACCAATGAAATTATTGATTTGTTAAAAGATAGCTTTAACAATGTAAATACGAACGCTGTAAAAGCAGTTTATTTATATGGCGCTGGTTGTTCCAATGACCATAAGCGACAAATTGTAGAGGATGCTGTGGCGCATTATTTCTCGAAGGCAAAAATCGAAATCGAACACGATTTATTAGGCTCGGCAAGAGCATTATGTGGCAGAAACCCTGGAATTGCTTGTATTTTAGGAACCGGTTCCAATACTTGTTTGTACGATGGCATGAATGTTATTGCCAACAATACTAGTTTAGGATTTTTATTGGGCGACGAAGGAAGTGGTGCACATATAGGTAAAGAATTGGTAAGATGTTATTATTATGGCGAATTACCTTCTGATATCAGTAAAAAATTTGAAGAAACTTGTAAAGTAAATAAAGATCAGTTATTGGATGACATTTACGCTACCAATAAACCCAATGCTTTATTGGCAAGTTTTGCAATTTTTGTTCGTGAAAACATCAACAACCCTACATTAAATCAAATAGTAAGGGATTGTATGGACGAGTTTTTCCGTCGCCATATATATAAATACGATAATTACAACCGTTTACCTATCAACTTTATTGGATCGATAGCTTATTATTTTCAGGACATTTTAAAAGAAGTTGCAAGTGCTCACGATTGTACGATTGGCACGGTAGTTAAAGCTCCTGTAAGTAAGTTAATAGAGTACCATGCTAAAGTAAATTAATTAAAAATTATTGTATGCTTAAATATTTAGGAACCTTATATATTTTTTTGTTTGTAGGAAATTTTATTTTTGCTAAAAACTTCACAAAACTAGATCATAAATCTTATTTTACTACAGAATATATTTCTAAACAAAACGAGTATGTTGCGGTTAATTTAAGTATTAATCTACAAAAATCCGATTTTAAAAATGTAGTTGTTAAAGTATTTTATTTATGGGACAAAGATACCATTACCGAATATTTTCCCATCAATGCTTTTTCTGCCAAAACTTTAAAATATATATATGTAGAAAAAGGTAAAAAACTAGTAGTTGGTTTGCAAGTAGTTGGTAATGGTGTGTTGGATAAAATTTCTGGAGATATAGATATTAAATCATCCGATGTGAATGATATTAAAGAAAACAACGAAATTATTTTTGCTGGAGGATATGCAAATAATTATACGGATGGCTATGTGTTTAAAGTAGTTGTGGACGAACTAAAATCGAATAAAATGATGTTTGATTTTATAACAAACGAAAATTTTAACGAAGATAAATTACACATCCAAATTAGCTATACCATGCCCAACGGTGCTTTTGGTACTGAGAAAAAAAGCTTAGATGTAAATTCTGGTAGTTTTTTAACTTTCGAAAAAAAGAAACACACCTTAAGTTTTAGTAATTTTATCAAACAAACTGGAACTTATACATTTAAAATTGAGTTTTTAAATAACACGCCTATTTTAAATGGAGTTGCCGAAATAGCAGTTCATCCCGAAAACTAATTTCACTACTTGTATTTTAACTTTTACTTGTAAGGTTTAATAAATTTTAAACCTAAAGATATAATTTAAAGACTTACATTTGTATCGTGCACGATTTAATCTTAAACAACACAAATACTATGAGCGATTTTTATCAATTGGAAGCCATTAATGTTAAAGGCGAAAAAGTAAAAATGGAAAATTATAAAGGTAAAACTTTATTAATTGTAAATACCGCAACAAAATGCGGATTAACACCACAATTAAATGGTTTAGAGGAACTTAATAAAAAATACAAAAGTCAAGGTTTAGAGATTTTAGGTTTCCCATGTAATCAATTTGGCAATCAAGAACCCGGAAACAATGATGAAATTGCCGAAACATGTAGCATAAATTACGGAGTTAGTTTTACTTTATTTGGTAAATCGGATGTGAATGGCTCCAATACCAATCCTGTTTTTAAATATCTAAAAAATAAATTAGGTGGCTGGTTTACAAAAGAAATTAAATGGAACTTTACTAAATTTGTTGTGGATAAAAATGGAAATCCGATAAAAAGATTTTCTCCAATCACCAAACCAGAGGAAATTGAAAAATTTTTAAAGCAAAAAAAAATAATTGAATAAATGGATATACCTCAGTTGTTATTAAAAAACCAAATTTGTTTTCCAATATATGCAAGCTCAAGGATAATTACACAAATGTATCATCCTTATTTGCAGCCCTTAGGAATTACCTATCCGCAATATTTGGTTTTTTTATTGTTATGGGAAGAAGATAAACGCAATGTTAGTGATATAGGAAAATGTTTATTATTAGAATCCAATACTTTAAGTCCGTTATTAAAAAGATTAGAAGAAAAAAAATTTATTGAACGAAAAAGGATATTAGATGATGAACGACAAGTTGAAATTAGTTTAACTACTCTTGGTAAAGAATTAAAAGAAAAATGTAAGAATATTCCTTTAAAAATTATTGAAAACTTTAACCCTAAAGATTTTAACATGAAAGATATAGAAAATTTAAAATTAATTTTAGATAAAATTTTAAACAACTCGAAATTGAATACAATAAAGTAAACTAAAATTTAGTGATTAATGACTATATTTGCGTTTTTAATCTTTATAGCAAATGACATTAAATCCATTAAATGCTGTAAGTCCGATAGACGGAAGATACAGAAGAGTTACAGAAAATTTAGGCAATTATTTTTCGGAAGAAGCTTTAATAAAATATCGTGTAAGAGTTGAAATAGAGTATTTTATCGATTTATGTAAATTACCTTTACCTCAATTAAAAAATGTTCCGCATAAAATATTTCCGGATTTACAAAACATTTATAAAAACTTTACTGCTGAGGATGCTTTAGCTATTAAAGAAATAGAAAAAACAACCAATCATGATGTTAAGGCCGTTGAATATTTTATTAAGAAAAAATTCGACAATTTAAACTT
>JBEEPA010000306.1:0-6010 GCA_041191385.1 Bacteroidota bacterium
TTTTACCTTTTGAATACGACGAAATTGGAAAGATATATTATTCGTACATCTATCTCAAAAAAGATAATAAATATCAAATTTTTAATTCTGAATTAAACCAATTCGTTAATCATAAAATGTATGATAATATTTCCAAATATGAACACGATTCTGTAGAAGATTTTTATCTTTTTAAAACCAAAATCAAATCAGGAATAGAAGTTTTTATTGGAAAAAATGGTGTAGAGTTTTTTATTGAATAAAAATAAATTTTATTTAAGCTCTCAATTTCATATAATTTTTTTCGATTCCCCTTTATTATACCTAAAATCAATTTCTCACAGAACACACAGATATTCACAGAGTTTTTTATTCATTTTTTTTACACAGATTCCACTACGTTTGATAGATTTCACAGAATCAAAAACTTCGTTTTTTTGGAAACCAATTTTTAAAGACTCCTTAAATTAAATTTTTAAATTTTATTGAAAATAAAATCATCTGTGTAAATCTGTTAAGTGTAACGTAATCAGTGTGATAAATATCTAAACCTAAAAATCTGTGTTAGTCTGAGATTTCTGTGAGAGACAATTTATTTTTTTGAAATTATTACAGGTACAATCCCGTGGAATCAATTAATTTTTTTAGCATTTTCAGTAACATTAGTCAAAAACATTATTTCAAATTCGAAAATTGATATTGTAAAATTTCAAAGGAGTTGTTTATATCAAATCAAAACCAGCATTTGCAACAGTTTTGCCGTTGATGATAACTTCTATTCGATGTTTGCCGGGGTAATATTTACGGGTGGTGATGGCTTTAAAATCGTAATTGGTTTGTAAATTAATTATTTGATTGTGTACAATGTTTAGTTTTTTCCATTTAAACACTTTTCCGTTTGGTTTGTTGTTGGCTTTATTAAAATAAACGCAATAATCGATTATCCAATTTTGTGTTTGTGGATGTAAATTACAAACATTCAATTCTAACCCAATTTTTTCGCCCATTTTAACCTGTGTTTTATCTAATTTTAATTTTGCATTACATCGTATATCCGTAGTGTAATTTAGTAAATTTAAAACATCGGGATTGCCTTTTTTAATTAAATTACGGGTAGCTAAATGTATTATTTTTTGAGTCCCTTTGGATTGATTTTGCACAAAAGGTTGTAAAAATTGTATAACCTCATTGGGATGATTTTTAGTAATGTCGTTTAAATTATTTCCTACACTTTTTTGCACATATTCGTTGGGGTCGTTCATTAACTTTTGTAACACTTCAAAAACAGGTTGCGGATTTTGCGCAAATGATTTTAATTGCAAACCCCAAGGTAAATAAGGGCGAATTCCTTCGGAGGCAAAACGGCGCAAATGTAAATTATTACTCTCGGCACATTGGTGGATAAAATTCATGGTTTCGGTTGGAAATTGCATTAAAAATTTTCGCACAGCAAACTCAGCCGTAAATCGTTTGGTTAGTTCGCTTAAAAATTTAAAACTGGTTGGCAGTTTTTCGCGAGCTACACCTTGCTCGCTAATCCAATCCGAAAAAGGTAAATAGTAAAAAACCGATAATCCAAAGGCATTATTTTGATTTTCGTTCAATTCGGCACCAAAAGATTGAATGCAAATGGAAGCACTTTCTTCAAAATTTTTGGGTAAAAAACGCTGTAAACCTTTGTATATTTGAAACGCTCGTGGTTTCATTTCTAAATCCTCTAAATTTTCGCTTGCCATTGCAACAAATTCATTTAAAGCAAATTGTGGATAAACAGCTCGTATATTTTTTCCTAAAGTGTGAATTAATTGTAAACTAAATATATTTTTTAAAGGCTCCATTAGCTAAATGTAAATTAAGTGTTAAAACTAGTAAAAAACTTTTTAATACAACTATGTGTGCTAAATTTTAAATTGGGAGTATCCTTAGCGTTAAAATCTCCGTAACTTAAATCAAAAATTTATTTTATGGCTAAAAAACTTTTTGTACTAGATACCTCGGTGATTATTTTTGATCACGAAGCAATTATCAATTTTGCGGATAACGACATTGCAATACCGATTACTGTATTAGAGGAATTAGATAATTTTAAAAAGGGAAACGACACTAAAAACTTTGCTGCTAGGCAATTTATTCGTTTTATCGACGATTTTTCGCAAAATAAAAGTTTACAAGATTGGATTCCGATAGGTAAGGGTAGAGGGAAATTTACCATTATCATGAATCAACATCCCACTCCCAATGCAATTGATGAGTTTGGGGAAGATAAACCCGATCATCGTATTTTAAACTCGGCAATTTATTTGCAAAAAAAATACAAAAAGCGCCCTGTAATTTTAGTTACCAAGGATATTAATTTACGCATCAAGGCTAAATCTTTAAACTTAATTGCACAAGATTACGAAACGGGTAAAATGGATACTTCTAAAATTAAAGAGGAAACCATTCCTACCGGTCGAAAAGTTTTGGATAGTTTAAACGATAAATTGATAAACGATTTTTACGCTACGGAAAACATGCCGGCTGAAAAAATTATTGGTGAGCAAAAGTTAATATCCAATCAGTTTTACATTTTAAAAAGTGGCAAAAAATCGGCTTTGGCTTTTTATAATCAATCGCAAAATTCGTTTGAGCGTATCGAAAAAATAAATGCAATGGGTATTACAGCGCGTAACTCGGAGCAAGCTTTTGCTTTACATGCTTTGTTTAATCCAAATATTTCGCTGGTAACTGTGCAAGGTGTTGCAGGAACTGGTAAAACGTTATTGTCCTTGGCGGCTGCATTACAGCAGCACAATAAATATCAAAGCATATTTTTGGCGCGTCCTATTGTGCCTTTAAGTAATAAAGATATTGGCTATTTGCCGGGCGATGTAAACTCTAAATTAAATCCGTATATGGAGCCTTTGTGGGATAATTTAAGTTACATAAAAAATCAGTTTACTTGGGATAAAAAAGAGCATAAACTGATTGAGGATTTACAAAAAAACGAAAAATTAGTGGTATGTCCGTTGGCATACATTCGTGGACGAAGTTTATCCAACATATTTTTTATAGTGGACGAGGCACAAAATTTAACGCCACACGAGGTTAAAACTATTATATCGCGGGCGGGCGAAAATACTAAAATTGTTTTTACGGGTGATGTTTATCAAATCGACACACCTTATTTGGATACTTTATCCAACGGATTATCGTATTTAATGGATAGAGCAAAAAATCATCCTTTGTATGCGCATATTGCTTTGGAAAAAGGCGAACGTTCCCAATTGGCAAATTTAGCTAACGAGTTGTTGTAGTTAAAAATAAAATCCAAAATTGAAGTAATTAGGCTTCAATTTTGGATTTTTATTAAAATTAAAGTTTAGATTATAAATGCTTAACCATTTTTAACCACTACAACCTTGCTATAATCGTTTCCTAAAAACTATATTTGTACATTAAATTTTTATACTTATGATGTTTGATCCAATTTTATTAGTAATTACCATAGTTTTTGCGGTTGCAGGTTTTTTGGTAAGTTATCGTTTAAAAGCAGTTTTCGAAAAATTCACTAATGTTCCTTTATTATCTGGTTTAACTGGTAAAGAAGTTGCCGAAAAAATGTTGAACGATAATAATATTTATGATGTTAAAGTAATTTGTGTTCCGGGGCAATTAACGGATCATTATAACCCTACTAATAAAACCGTAAATTTAAGTCCGGAGGTGTATAATGGCCGTCATGTTTCTGCTGCTGCGGTTGCAGCGCACGAGTGCGGACATGCTTTGCAACATGCACAAGCTTACGCACCTTTACAATTGCGTAGTAAACTTGTGCCTATTGTAAGTGTTAGTTCTCAGGTATTAAATTGGGTGTATATCGGTATGATATTTTTAGCATTTTCATATTCATTATTTAATCAGGCTTTATTGGTTATCATTGCATGTCAGGCTTTCATCACTTTATTTTCTGTTATTACTTTACCTGTTGAGTTTGATGCTAGTCAGCGTGCACTAGTTTGGTTAAACGGTGCGAGAATAACCGACAGACAAGGAGAAGAGAAGGCGGCTGTTGCTTTAAAATGGGCAGCAAGCACATATATAGTTGCGGCATTAGCATCAATTGCAACCTTGTTATACTATGTAATGCGTTACACCAGTAGTAGAGATTAGGATAATCAATACAATCATAGTTAAATTAAATATGTAATTTAAGTTGTACTTCGTATAACTTAATTATATTTGAACTAGTAATTATTAACGTTAAATAAAATATTATGGCATTTGAATTACCAAAATTACCGTATGCATTTGATGCTTTAGAGCCACATGTTGATGCAAAAACAATGGAAATCCACCACGGAAAACACCATGCAGCTTACACTACAAATTTAAATAATGCTATTGCAGGAACAGATTTGGAGGGTAAAACTATCGAAGAAATTTTAAGCAAAATATCTACTGCATCTCCTGCTGTTAGAAACAATGGCGGAGGTTTTTACAACCACAATTTATTTTGGGAAATTATGTCGCCAAATGGCGGAGGTTTACCAACTGGCGAATTAGCTCAAGCTATTGATGCAGCTTTTGGAAATTTTGAAGCTTTTAAAACTGCATTTAGTACTGCTGCTGCAACAAGATTTGGATCGGGTTGGGCTTGGTTGTGTGTACACAAAGGTGGAAAAGTTGAGGTTTGTTCATCTGCTAATCAAGATAATCCTTTAATGGAAGGTGTGGGTTGTGGAGGTTTCCCAATTTTAGGTTTAGATGTTTGGGAACATGCTTACTACTTAAATTACCAAAATAGAAGACCGGATTATATTAACGCATTTTTTAATGTTATTAACTGGAACAAAGTTAGCGAGTTATACGCAGCTAATAAATAATATACGAAGTATAAAAATGAAAAGGAGCTAAATTTTAGCTCCTTTTTTTTTACATTTTTTTCACGCAAAGGCCACAAAGTAAACCGCAAAGTGCCGCAAAGTTTTTGTGCGAAATAGATAAATATCTTTGTTTAATTACTCCTCAATTCTTAACCAATACGAGCCGCCATGTTGTTCCACTCCTTTTAAATTTGGATGATTCCATATTGGCGATATCAATTGTGATAATTCTTTATCTTCAAAAATAAAATAGTTAGGTAATATGGTTTGATATTTTTTAGGATTTGCCAATAAATACATTGCCAATCCATATTGTTCCGAGTAAAATCTGTCGCACATAAACTGCGGATAATCATACGGTAAATAAATATCATGAATATGCACAATCACTCCTTTTTTTAAACGTGGTAAAATCTCCATAAAAAATACCATTGCATCCGAGTTTGGTAAAATTCTATGCGAATTATCCACAAATAAAATATCGTTTTCGTTTAATTCATCTAAAATATTAAAATCAATATTTTCAAAAGGTTTTCTAATAACAACATCAGCTAAATTGTCAATTTCAGCCCTAGGCATTGGGTCTATCGAAATAATTTTTGTATCTAAATTATTTTCCTTTTTTGCTTTATAAGCAACTTTAGTAGAGTTGCCCGACCCTATTTCGATATATTTTTTAGGTTTAAACTCCGTTAATAAGGTATAAATTCCAATAATATCCAAGCCCGGCAAAAAACCATTATTCCAAACAGGTTTTGTAGTATCCGTTTCGTTTTTGCTATCTTTTATAGTCCAAATAGATTCTTTTAATTCTAAAGCCTTGTTTAACAAATTTTTATATCCATCTCTATTATTATTTATGATAGTATATAATTCATTATGCGGTGCTAAACCATGCCCATATCTTGGTTTAAATGATACTTTATAATCCAAAAACAAGTTTTGAAATTTCGGGTTTAAAAATCTGTAAATCTGTTTAATCATGTTTTATAATTTTAAAAGAATATTTAAACAAATATAAAAAGATTTCTTAATTACATGTATATAAACAGAATTATTTATAAATAAATAGTAATTTGTTAATTTATTATTATTTTATATTTATTTATTTTTATATAAATTATTTTTCAAAATTATTTTTCAAAATTATTTTTTGTTTTGATAAA
>JBEEPA010000307.1:0-4934 GCA_041191385.1 Bacteroidota bacterium
ATTCCTATTTTTAACATATTTGTGTTTACTTTTTACAAAAATAGATAGCAGGGTTTAACTTTACTTGAATTAATTTTGTAAAGAATTAACAATGCATTTTTAAAATCGTGCTATGACAGACGGATATATTCAAAAAGGTAAGCGCTTAAATATGCTTAAAGAGTTGGAAAACAAAGGGTTTAAAGATAAGGCTGTTTTAAATGCTATGAACGAAGTGCCTAGACATTTTTATTTGCACGAAATGTTCGAAAACTTCGCTTACGAGGATCAGGCTTTTAAAATTGGCTGCGGACAAACCATTTCGCACCCATCAACCGTTGCTTTCCAAACCGAGTTATTACAAATTCAAAAAGGAGATAAAGTTTTAGAGATTGGAACGGGTTGTGGCTACCAAACCTCTGTTTTAGTTAAAATGGGCGCTAAAGTATTTTCCATTGAGCGCCAACGTCCGTTGTATGTAGAAACTAAAAAACTATTGCAAAATTTAGGTGTTAGAGCACAATTATTTTATGGCGATGGTTATAAAGGATTACCAGCATTTGCTCCTTTTGATAAAATTATAGTTACCGCTGGCGCTCCATTTATTCCTCAAGATTTAATTAATCAATTGAATAAAAATGGGCGAATGGTAATACCTGTAGGAGAAAAAACTCAAATAATGACGCTAATAACTAAAAATGAAAATGGCGATGTAAACGAGGAAAAATTGGGTGAATTTAAGTTTGTGCCTATGTTGCAAGATAAAGAATGGAAATAAACATTTTTTTCTCTAAAATTCTGATTTTTATTTGCTTGTAATTTTACTAATCATTACCTTTGCCGTCCCTAAAAAATAGGAATAGGTAAAAAGTAGTAGTTTTTATCGAGAAAATAAATGTAAAAATCCCTATCAATTTTCTACTACAACATTGATATACAAGTAATTTATTATGTCTGAAAAAGATTTAAAAGAAGCACAAGGTGCAAAATTATCCACAGATCCTAACCAAGGATTAGCAGAATTTGATTGGAGTGGAATTGGTAAAAAAGAGGATGTTTACTCAAAAGACCAAATCGTTAAGTTGGAAGCTGAGTATGGTCAATCAGTTAGCTCTATCAATCAACACGAAATTTTAGAAGGAGAAATTGTTAGCAAAACAAAAAGAGAAGTAGTTGTAAACATCGGTTACAAATCCGAAGGTATTATTTCTACATCTGAGTTTAGATACAATCCTGAGTTAAAAATTGGCGACAGAGTAGATGTTTATGTTGAAAATGCAGAGGACAGATCTGGACAGTTAATTTTATCTCACCACAAAGCAAGAGCATTAACAGCTTGGAATAAAGTAAATGATTCATTAGAGAAAGAAGAAATTATCAAAGGTTATGTTAAATGCCGTACTAAAGGAGGTTTAATCGTTGATGTTTTTGGTATCGAGGCTTTCTTACCGGGTTCGCAAATTGATGTGAAACCAATCAGAGATTACGATGTGTATGTTGGTAAAACTATGGAATTTAAAGTAGTTAAAATCAACCACGAATTTAAAAACGTTGTAGTATCTCACAAAGCTTTAATTGAGGCTGAATTAGAATTACAGAAAAAAGAAATTATCTCTAAATTAGAGAAAGGACAAGTATTAGAAGGTACTGTTAAAAACATTACTTCTTACGGAGTGTTTATCGATTTAGGTGGTGTAGATGGTTTAATCCATATTACTGATTTAAGCTGGGGTAGAATTAACCACCCAGAAGAAGTGGTAGAATTAGATCAAAAATTAAATGTTGTAATTTTAGATTTCGACGACAACAAAAAACGTATCGCTTTAGGCTTAAAACAATTACAAAGTCATCCTTGGGACCAATTAAATGCTGATTTAAAAGTTGGTGATGAGGTAAGTGGTAAAGTTGTTGTTTTAGCTGATTATGGTGCATTTATCGAAATTGCTCCAGGTGTTGAAGGTTTAATCCATGTTAGTGAGATGAGCTGGTCGCAACACTTAAGATCTGCGCAAGATTTCTTAAAAATTGGCGATGAAGTAAAAGCTGAGGTTTTAACTTTAGATCGTGAAGAAAGAAAAATGTCTTTAGGTATCAAACAATTACAAAAAGATCCTTGGGCTAATATTGATGCTAAATATGCTGTAGGTACTAAGCATAATGCAGTAGTTAGAAACTTTACTAATTTTGGTATTTTTGTAGAATTAGAGGAAGGTATTGATGGTTTAGTTCATATTTCAGATTTATCTTGGTCTAAAAAAATCAAACATCCTTCTGAATTCGCTGAATTAGGTCAGTCTATCGATGTAATCGTTTTAGAAATTGATACAGAAAACAGAAAATTAAGCTTGGGTCATAAACAATTAGAAGAAAATCCTTGGGATGTATTCGAAACTGTTTTCACTTTAGATTCTGTTCACCAAGGTACACTTATCGAAAAACAAGATAACGGTGCTGTAGTATCTTTAACTTACGGTGTTGAAGCATTTGCTCCAAAAATCCACTTAGTTAAAGAAGATGGTAGCGAAGCACAATTAGAGGAAGCTGTAAACTTTAAAGTGATTGAATTCAATAAAGAATTGAAAAAAATCATTGTATCGCACACTAGAACTTTTAAAGAAGAAGTAGAAGGCGAGAAGAAAAAAGCTCCTGCTAAAAAAGCAGCTGCAAAAACAGCAGCTCCTGCGTCAGCTCAAGAGAAATCTACATTAGGTGATATGGATGTATTATCTGATTTAAAATCTCAAATGGAAAAAGCAGAAAGCAAAAAGAAATAATTGCTTTTACCAAATAATAAAAAAGCCGCAAGAAATTGCGGCTTTTTTTGTTTTAATAAATAGCTAATGGATTAATAGTAAATTTTATTTTATTGATTCCACGGGATTGTAGCAGTAACTATTTCAAAAAATAAATTGTCTCTCACAGAAATCTCAGACTAACACAGATTTTATAAGCTTAGATATTTATTACACTGATTACGTTACACTTAACAGATTTTTACAGATAATTTTATTTTCAATAAAATTTAAAAATTTGATCTAAGAATCTTTAAAAAATAGTTTTCAAAAAAACGAAGTTTTTGATTCTGTGAAATCTATCAAACGTAGTGGAATCTGTGTAAAAAAATATGAATAGAAAACTCCGTGAATATATGTGTGTTATGTGAGAAATTGATTTTAGGTATAATAAAGGGGAATCGGAAAGAATTAAACAATTTTATTGCAGGAGCATATTTAGGTGTAGCAAAGGAGTTTAGGGTAAAAAAAGGATTGCATGTACATATCGCTTATCAGCATCATATTAACAGTAAAATTCTGTCCAAAGATGAAATTTCATATAAATATGTTGATGAAAATATAAGTGGAAAAGTAGATGTTTATAACAATTTAGCACGTTCATTTTTAATGTTAGGGCTAAAATACTATCTTAAAAAAAACAACGAATAAAGTTTTTTAAAATTAAATGCTACTTTTTTTCACCTGCTTTAATTGCTAAGTTGATGAAGTTTTCTTTTGGAGGTAATGGGCAGCTAAAATTTGGATTGTATGCGCAATACGGATTGTGTGCGTAATTAAAATCTATGGTGTAAACATTTTCTTCTTCTTTTTTAATTGCGTACAAAAACCTTCCTGCTCCATATGAACTTTTCCCAGAAGTTAAATCCTTAAAAGGAATAAAAATTCGATTTTTGTTTTCCCCTGGTCCGATAAAAGCCGACAATTTATAAGTGACACCCATTAAATTAAACTCCACAACACCTATTTTTTCGTATGTTGTTGTTACATTTTCGTTGGCATGTAAAATAATGTACGAAGGGAAATCTAACTCCTTTAAAACACCCACAACTTTAAATGTTTCATCAACTTCAAAATAGTTTAATTGCTTAAATTTTTCTCTATTAGAAATTGGAGATTGTGGATCTGATTTAAACTGACTATTTTTATAATCCCTATAATCGTTAACTTCCTGAATATAAACCTGATTGTTATTGGCACAAGAAATACAAAAAACAAAAAATATTAACAAAAATCGCATACAATAAAAAAGGTATTTTTTAAATTAAGTTGGAGAAATCGTATAATTTACCGTAAATTTATTCAAAACTTTTGTTAAGCTGTAGTTTTAATGTTTTATTAAATTTTTTTTAGCTTATTTTTTTTAGAACTTTACACAAAAATTTTTGTTTTATGCAACACAACGAGTATGTAAAAGCTTTAGAAGCTTGGAACTTAGAAGATATTGTTGAACATGTTGAAAATACGCATCATGCTTATTTAAAAGCTAACTTCCCTTTAATTCATCGTTTAATTGATAAATTACGTATTGCATATCCAGAGAAAACTGAATATCATGAAATTCATGAATTGTTTACAGAATTTACCGATGATTTAGCACGACATCTTATAAAAGAAGAAGAAATTTTATTTCCATATTTTAAACGATTGGGTAAAAGCGCCAGAGACCACAGCAAAGTGGAGCCTGCAATTTTTGGTAAGTTGCGCAAACCTATTGAAATCATGGAAAACGAACATGATTCGTCGCATGATATAATTGATAAAATTAGAGAAATCACAAATAATTTTATAGCTAAACCAGAAGACGACCCTGTTGTTCATTCTTTATATTTTAAATTTAAAGAATTTGATAACGACATGCACGTTCACCATGAAATTGAAAATGGTTTATTGTTTGCAAAAGCTCAAGAAATTGAAGAAAAATTAGGTTTATAATACACTTATGAGCCACGAATATTGGATGCATCGTTGTTTGGAGCTGGCAGGAAAAGGGGCCGGACTTACATCGCCTAATCCAATGGTGGGGTGTTTAATTGTGCATGAAAATAAAATTATTGGTGAAGGATACCACTTCAAAGCTGGATTAGCACACGCAGAAGTAATTGCTATACAACAAGTTAAAAATAAATCTCTACTTCCCTACTCTACCTTGTATGTAACTTT
>JBEEPA010000308.1:0-3797 GCA_041191385.1 Bacteroidota bacterium
TGATTTTTTAAATAAGGATTCGAGTCTTTTATCTCTGCATCCTTTTTTTCGTACCATTCGATACATTTTTGTTTATATTCTTCTTTTGAAAACTGTTTAAGTGCTTTTTTAATACAATAGTCGCTAACTTTTTTTTGTTGAAGATGATAAGAGATTTTAACTTTCCCCCACCCTTTAGCATTAAATTTTCCTCTTGCATAAACTTCTGCAAATCTTTCTTCATTTATGAAATTATCTTCAATTAAATCTGAGATAATTTGCTCTCTTTCTTCAGATGTTAAATCAAAAGAATACAATTTATTCCTTACCTCCAACTGACATCTTTCTTGGTAAGCGCAAAATTTCATCATTTTTGTTAACACATCTTTATAAGTCATATCTTATCAAAAATAAAAAAGCGGAAAGTTAACTTTCCGCTGTATATTAATTTAAATGAATTTCTTGTCCGTTTTTATCATAAAAATGATACTCCAACAAATCATAATCATACATTGGCAGTAATTTAATTTTTTTACCAATATTTCTACCCCACTTCCATTTTAGTGTAAAAATACCTTTACTTAAATATGCTGCTATATAAGGATGTAAACCAATTGTTATTGTTTTACCTTCAGTATAATCCTTAACCAAATTCAATTGACCTTCAATTTTATTTAAAACATTTATAGAAGAATCTACTTTACCAGATCCACCACATGTTGGACAAACTTCAGTAGTAACAATATCAGCAACCGGACGAACACGTTGGCGTGTAATTTCAATTAAACCAAATTTACTAGGAGGAGTAACACTATGTTTAGCCCTATCATCCTTCATTGCGTCGCGCATCCTTTGATACAATAATTTACGATTATTTTGCGATTTCATATCGATAAAATCCACAACTATAATCCCTCCCATATCTCTTAATCTCAATTGTCGAGCAATTTCATCAGCCGCTTCCAAATTTACAGCTAAAGCATTTTCTTCTTGATTACTTTCAACTTTTGCACCACGATTTCCGCTATTCACATCAATAACATGGCAAGCTTCAGTGTGTTCAATAATTAAATAAACTCCACTAGGTAAAGTAACAGTAGTACCAAATGAACTTTTAATTTGTTTAGAAATCTTTAAATGCTCAAAAATGGGCAACGAATCTTTATATAACTCAGTAATCTTTGTTTTATCAGGAGCTTTTTCTTCTAAATATTCTTGAATTTCATCAAACAACAAAGGATCATCTACTGTAATTTTTTCATAAGAATTATTAATCACATCCCTTATAATTGCAGAAGTCCTACTTAATTCTCCTAAAATCCTATCCGAAGTTTTTGCAGTAGGTAAATTGGTGAATAAAGTTTCAAATTTCTTTAACAAGTCCTTTAAATCCGCTTCTAATTCCGATAATTTTTTATCTCGAGAATTGGTTCTAACAATTACACCAAAATTTTTAGGCTTTATGCCCTCAATGATATTTTTTAACCTATCTTTTTCTTTATTTTGTTTGATTTTTTGAGAAACCGAAACCCTATCCGAAAAAGGAACTAATACTAAATATCTTCCAGGAATTGACAATTCAGTGCTTAACCTCGGTCCTTTACTAGAAATAGGTTCCTTTGCAATTTGTACAACAATTTCTTGTCCAGGTTGTAATACCTGATCAATTGTACCATTTTTTTCAATTTCAGCTTCATTTTTAAAATAAAGCAGATTACTTGTTTTTTCTAAGCCAGCCCGCGTTCTTTCAACAAATTTATTTAAAGACAAAACCCTAGGTCCCAAGTCGAAATAGTGTAAAAATCCATCTTTTTCATAGCCTACATCTACAAATGCAGCATTTAAAGCAGGAACAACTTTTCTAACTTTTCCCAAATATACGTCCCCAACAGCATAAACCGTATTTTTGGGTTCTTTATGGAGTTCAACTAGTTTTTTATCTTGTAAAATTGCAATTACAACATCGGTAGGCGTTGAGTTTACAGCTAATTCGTACACACCACCACAATTTAAGTTAAAACTAATACAAGCCTATATAACAATAGCTTTTAGCAAAACTAAAAGCTTGTATTAATTAATTAATTAAAAACAATAAAAACAGTGGTTACAACAGAAATGCAACCACTTTAATAAGATTTACAGATTATTTTTTCTTATGTCTGTTTTTTCTTAATCTTTTTTTTCGTTTGTGCGTAGCCATTTTATGTCTTTTTCTTTTCTTTCCGCTTGGCATAATTTTGTAATTTAATGATTATTAATTTTATTTTAATTCGATTATTTTTTGTTCAATTTCTTTAATTCTAGCTTCATCTTTAGTGTAAAGTATACAATTTTTATAAGCAATTACAGCATTAGCTTTATCCTTATTTAATTCGTAAGCTTGAGCCAACAAAAACCAAAATTTACTATTTTCGGGTTGAACTTTGACTAAAGTTTCAAAACGAGAAATAGCTTTTTCGAACTGACCAGTTTTTAGAGAAAAATCGCCCAAATAATATAAAGCTTCAACATTATTAGGATCTTCATTTAAAACATCTAACAACAATTGAATACCCTCCATTGGAGCACCTCCACCTTGAATAATTTTTAAAGCAGAAGTAATTTTCTCTGACACTGAAGTATTCCCAGAAACTGTTTCCTTATTTGAGTTATACTCAACAGTACGATATTTAGAATTAGGAGTTGGTAATATATACAAAACAACGACTAATGCTAAGGCAAATACTATAATGGTTACATGTTTCCAGTTCATTTATCTATTGTTTAACTTTACTTTTAACTCTTTCTGTAAAAGTTTTAGCAGGCTTAAATGAAGGGATAAAATGCTCAGGGATAATAATTGTAGTATTTTTAGAAATATTACGTCCTGTTTTTTCAGCTCTTTTTTTCACAACAAAACTACCAAAACCTCTTAAATAAACATTTTGTCCTTCGGACAAAGAATTTTTGATTGATTTCATAAATGCTTCAACTGTTGCTTGAACAGCGATTTTCTCCACTCCAGTTTTCTCCGAAATTTCGTTAACTATGTCTGCCTTTGTCATATTTAAAAATAATTAATTTACTATTTTATTAAATTGGGTTGCAAAAATAATACATAAATTTGGATACTGAAAAGGTTTTCGTGTTTTTTTTTATGCTAAGTAGTTAAATTTCAGATTTATTAATGTTAAAACTTTCCTCTTTACTAATCGATTGGTACAAAATTAACCAAAGAGACCTTCCTTGGCGAAATACAAACAACCCCTACTCTATTTGGTTGTCGGAAATTATTTTACAGCAAACTCGTGTACAACAAGGTTTACCCTATTATTTAAAATTTATTCAAAAATATCCAACATTAAAAAGTTTGGCAAATGCATCTCAAGATGAAGTTTTAGCTTTATGGCAAGGATTAGGATACTATAGTAGAGGAAGAAATTTACTAAAAGCAGCTCAACAAATTGTTACAAATTACAATGGAGAGTTTCCAAATAATTATAAGGAATTAAAAAAAATAATTGGGATTGGCGATTACACGGCAGCAGCAATAGCAAGTTTTGCCTTTAATGAAAAAATTGCCGTAGTTGATGGAAATGTTTACAGGGTATTAAGTAGATTATTTGGAGTTATCACTCCTATAGATACACCAGAAGGAAAAAAAACTTTTTTTGAACTAGCACAAGCATTTTTACATCCCACTCAACACTCTACTGCTAATCAAGCCATAATGGAATTTGGAGCATTACAATGCACACCAAAAAAACCTAATTGCTCTATTTGTCCGTTTTTAGATTTTTGTGAAGCTTACAATCAAAAATTGATTGATAATCTACCCA
>JBEEPA010000309.1:0-3164 GCA_041191385.1 Bacteroidota bacterium
AAGCGTGATACAGAATGTCCATTTGTTCTTTGATAATCCATCTGTCAAAGATAGCATTTTTACAAGCTGAAAGCAAAATGCACTAAAGTGCATAGTTTTAACTATTTTTGAGACCAATAAATTAAATCCTCATTCATTCCCACCCAAAAACTTAATATTACGTTTAATTCCTTGATATTGGGTGCGTTGTAGGGGACTGCCTTGGAAGAGGGTGTTGAAAATGTCTTCGGTGATTTCTTCCCAATCGCGTTTGCTCATTTGTAGAAGTTGTTCGCTAGGTTTAAATTGTGGGGTTTGGTGGGGTTTGGCAAATTTATTCCACGGACAAACATCCATGCATACATCACAGCCAAACATCCAATTGTCTAATTTCCCCTTAAATTCGTTGGGGATTAACTGATTTTTAAGCTCGATGGTTAAGTACGAAATGCATCTGCTCCCATCAATTTGTCCGGGCGCCACAATGGCATCCGTTGGACATTCCTCTATACATTTATTACAAGTGCCACAAAAATCCTGAATAGGCGCATCGGGCACCAATTCCAAATCCAAAATCAATTCCGAAACAAAAAAATAACTTCCAGCTTGTTTGTTGATTAAATTAGCATTTTTGCCAATCCAACCCAAACCACTGCGTTTCGCCCAAGCCTTGTCCATTACTGGAGCGCTATCCACAAAACCTCTACCACTCACCTCCCCTATTTCCTCGCGAATAAATTTAAGGAGTTTTTTGAGCTTTTTTTTAATTACATTGTGATAATCCTTGCCGTAGGCATATTTAGAAACTTTATAATCGCTTTGGATTTCCTTGTCGGGAAAATAATTGAGTAAAAAAGAAACTACAGATTTTGCATCGTCCACCAATAAAGTTGGATTTAAACGCAGATCAAAATAATCCTCCATGTAATGCATTTTGGCTTGGTAACCTTTTTTTAACCAATTTTCCAAATGCACCGCCTCCTCGTTTAAAAACTCTACTTTACTTACCCCCACAAAATCAAAACCCAAGGAATAGGCTTTGTTTTTAATTAAATTGGTATAATGGTGCGCCTTTGTATTCACTACAATTAAGGAATATTCATGAATTTATGCGATTGTAAAGAAATATTCCAACGTGGATTTTCCATTACATAATCAATTACTTTAGGCAAAATTTCGGCATGTTTGCTCCATTCGGGTTGTAAAAACAATCTACAATCAGAATTTACCTTATCCGCATGCGATTCCGCCCATTTAAAATCATTTAAATTGTGGATAATTACCTTTAACTCATGAGCCAAAGGATAAATACTTTCCACAGGAGGCGTATTTTTTTTAGGCGATAAACACACCCAATTCCAATTACCAGTTAAATCGTTTGCGCCAGAAGTTTCGATAAAAGTTCGGAAACTATTTTGGTGCAACAATTTAGTTAAAGCAGTTAAATTATATTGAGTAGGTTCGCCCCCTGTAATTACCACATCACGAGCAGGCGTTCCTTTTAAAAAAGGCAATAAATCTGTAATAGGAATTAAAGGATGTTTGCTAGCGTCCCAACTTTCCTTAACATCACACCAATGGCAACCCACATCACAACCACCAATCCTAATAAAATAAGCAGGTTTACCCGTATTGCCACCTTCGCCTTGTATGGTATAAAAATGCTCCATGATAGGCAACATTTCTCCTGATTGTAACAATTGTAATTGTTGTGGTGATAAATCGTTCATGCTTATTTATTTTTTAAAATCCAATCCTGAAAAACAATCAATGCCCAAATTTTAGTGTACAAATAATCCTCCCCATTTTTAAATCTGGCAACTAATTTTTGTACAAATGTAGCATTTAAATATTCCGATTGTTTTAATTTGTCCTCGCTTAAATATTCCTCCATCAAATAACTCAGTTCCTTTTTTAACCATTTCCCCAAGGGAATAGAAAATCCTTGTTTGGGCCTATCAAAAAACTCCTTAGGCACATATTGATACAAAACCTGTTTTAATAAATATTTAGCCTCGCCGTTTTTAAACTTTAAATCCTCGCTTAAATTTAAAGCAAATTCCACTATCCTATAATCCAACAAAGGCACACGCGTTTCCAAACTGTGTTTCATGGTGGCAATATCCACTTTGGTTAACAAATCGTCCTTTAAATAATATTGCATATCAAAAAAACTTTGTTTTTCCTTAGCGCTTAACTTACGTGGACTTTTAACCTCGGCGTTTAATTCGGGTAAAATTCCGCTATTGTTTTTTAAAAGATTTTGAATTTCGGATTGCGAAAAATAATATTGTTCTTGCGAAAAAATATGCGATTGTACATCGTTTGCAGGATAATCAAAAACCAAAGCCGCACGTTTCATGCGGTTATTACCCATGGATAAAATTTTTGAAATAGGTAAACGACCCAATTTTATTAATGGATTGTTTAAACGATTTGCCCAATTGTAAAATCCGTAACCCATAAACAACTCATCTCCGCCATCGCCCGAAAGTGTCATTTTAACCTTATTGCGCGCCAGTTTACTCACCATCATGGTTGGTATTGCCGATGAATCTGCATAAGGCTCATCGTAAATATCCACAATTTGTGGGATAATATCGATAGCTTCTTGATGCGAAACAATAAATTCCTCGTGTTGTGTATGTAAATGTTTGGCAACTTTTGCCGCGTATTGGGCTTCGTTATGACTTTGTTCCTGAAATCCGATAGAAAAAGTTTGTAAGTTGTGCGTAGTATTTTTTTGCGCTACAGCAGTTACCAAAGAGGAATCTATCCCGCCACTTAAAAAAGTACCAAAAGGTACATCGGAACGTAAACGAAATTGAACCGAGCTATTGATTAAAGCATCCAATTGCGTGATTGCTTCTTTTTCGTTGCTTAAAACTTCCTTTGAAATTTTACTTTCGATATCCCAATATTTGGTATATTGTATTTTTGATTGATTGATTTGAGCATAACATCCATTGGGAAATTTAGTTATTTCCTTATAAATTGTAAGCGGACTAGGAATATAACCTAAGTGAAAAAAATTAGAAATTGCTTTAGGATTTATAGTAAATGCAAATCCGAAATTTTGCAATTTCTTTAAAGCTTTTAACTCGGATGAAAAAGCAATTATATTATTTTTTTGATACAGGTAAATAGGTTTAATCCCCAAACGATCGCGCACCAACACAACTTCT
>JBEEPA010000310.1:0-4612 GCA_041191385.1 Bacteroidota bacterium
AATGGAAAAAGAATTTTAATTTTGTTTGTTATTTATAAAAAATCTAAGCTTTTTAAGCTTTTTAAACCGCTTAAAAGTATAACAAATACTGCAAAAACAGCAATTAATTATTTTAATTTTAAAAAAATAATACAAAAAATTAATTTAAAATTTTATAATAAGATTATTTTGTTTAAACTTGCATAAAAAATAAATTAAAAATGGAAAGTTTAACATCTTACGATTTAGCATATAAATTTATCAATCAAACGCATAAAAATGTTTTTTTAACGGGTAAAGCAGGAACTGGAAAAACAACATTTTTACACAAAATAACTCAGGAAACACATAAAAAAACAATGATTATTGCACCAACCGGTATTGCTGCAATAAATGCTGGAGGAGTTACTATTCATTCTTTATTTCAATTGCCTTTTGGTAGCTTCATCCCAAACGAATCATTTATCAACACCGAAAATAATTTTAAATTATACACCAAAAAGGATTTATTTAAAAACTTTAGAATACACGCTAAAAAAAGAGCTTTAATTAATAGTTTAGAATTGTTAGTTATAGATGAAGTAAGTATGTTAAGAGCAGATTTGTTAGATGCTATCGATTGTGTTTTAAAAACCTTACGCAAAAAACAACATTTACCTTTTGGTGGTGTACAAGTTTTATTTATTGGAGATTTATTGCAATTACCGCCTGTTGTTAATGATATCGAATGGAACGTTTTAAAAAATTATTATAATTCTGCTTTTTTCTTCGATGCTAAAGTTTTACAAGGAAATTTACCTGTTTATATCGAATTAGATAAAATTTACCGTCAAAAAGATGAAAAATTTGTATCACTTTTAAATAATTTCAGAAATAATAAAGTGAGTAATGAAGATATTCAGTTGTTAAATTCATTATATTTTCCGCAAGCTACACAAAATCCAAAACCTGGATATATTATTTTAACCACGCACAATCATAAAGCCAATACTATCAATAGCAAAAAATTAGAGGAAAATACGAATAAAAGCTTTTACTACAAAGCAATTATTAAGGGAGAATTCCCCGAACACAATTATCCAATAGAAAAAGAATTGGAACTTAAAGTTGGTGCACAAGTTATGTTTATTAAAAACGATCCTAAAGGACTTAAACGTTTTTTTAATGGTAAAATTGGTGAGGTAATAGAATTAGGTGAAAATAAAATTATTGTTCAATTTGAAGACAAAACTAAAGTTCCAGTTGAGGAATATACTTGGGAAAATATACGTTACGACAAAGATGATGTAAGCAACGAAATTAAAGAAAAAGTTGTGGGCGAATTTAAAGCTTTTCCACTTAAATTAGCTTGGGCTATAACTGTACATAAAAGTCAGGGATTAACCTTTGAAAAAGCAATTTTAGATTTAGAAGATGCTTTTGCAGCCGGACAAATTTACGTAGCTTTATCACGCTTAACTTCTTTAAATGGTTTAATTTTAAGCACACCAATCAATTACAAATCCATTCAGTTAATTACAGAAATTGAAGATTTTAGCAAACAAAAATTACCCTTACAACAATTACAAACTATAGCTACTACAGAGGAAAAATTATACCTTTTAAACAGTTTAATGCTTTGCTTTAATTTTGAAGATTTAGTTTTAAACTTCAAAGAACATACTTTATCGTACAATAAAAAAGAAAATTTATCTATTAAACAAAAGTTTCAAGATTGGTCGATGGAAATCTACAACGAAAGCAACAATTTACTTGAGTTTTCTCAAAAATTTCAAAAACAAATATTCAATCTATTTTACAATTCCGAAAACATTAATTATAGCACTATTTTAGAAAGATTAAAGGCAGCAGACAATTACTTTAATCCAATTTTGGAAAATCTTTCCAAAAAAATTAAAGAACATGTTACAGAAATAAAAAATTTACCTAAAATTAAGGAATATCTGGATGAATTAAAAGAATTGGAATTAAGTGTTTTTGAAGCAATTAAAAATATTAAAAAAGCTTTAGTATTGTGTGAAAAAACTTCTAAAAATGAAATTGCCACTCGTAAAGATATTTTGGATAAAGTAAATATTGAAGAACGTAAAAACGAATCTATTTACGGCATAAGTAAAACACCTAAAATAAAATCGGAGGAATCCGAAACCAAAGAACAAAGTTTTTTCTTATTTCAAAAAGGAAAAAAAATAGAAGAAATTGCACTTATTCGAAACTTACAACCCTCTACCATCGAAAGTCATTTGCTAGATTATGTAAAAAATAAAAAATTACATATTGAAAAATTAGTCTCGAAAGAAAAAATTGAAAACATTATTAAAACCAAAACCGAACTCAACACTCAAAAATCTAGCGAAATAAAAGCAGTTTTAGGAGATGAATATTCCTATGCCGACATCAGATTTACAATCGCTTACTATTTTTAAAAAGATTCATATATTATAATAAACTTGAATTTTTGCTAAACTATTAGTATATTTGCGTGTTTGTAGTAACACAATTTATCTACTTAAAATGCGTTTTTAAATTTTTTACTCTATTTAAGCGCAAAAAAGTTTTGAATATGAAGAAAAATAGAATTCTATTTGTAACACAAGAAATGAATCCTTACATGGAGGGAGGCGAAATAGCAAAAATTTCGAGAAATCTTCCACAAGGGGTTCAACAAAGAGGGAAGGAAATCAGAACTTTTATGCCCAGATATGGGATGATTAACGAAAGACGTAATCAATTACATGAAGTGATTAGATTATCTGGCATGAACCTAATCATTAACGACGACGATCATCCATTAATTATTAAGGTTGCCTCTATACAATCTGCTCGTATGCAGGTTTATTTTATAGATAACAATGAATTTTTTAGCCGAAAACATCCTTTAACTGATAAAAGTGGGAAATATTTTGCTGATAACGACGAAAGATCAATTTTTTATTGCAGAGGTGTTTTGGAAACAGTAAAAAAACTAGGTTGGACTCCCGATTTAGTGCACTGTCACGGATGGTTTACATCTTTGGTTCCTTTATATATTAAAAAAGCGTTTAATGAAGATCCTAATTTTAAGGATACTAAAATTGTTACATCTTTGTATAATAATGGATTTGATGGAGAATTAAACAAACAATTTGGTAATAAAGCTGTTTTAGATGGCATTGATATTCCTGATGTTGAAAGTTTAAAAAAACCAAATTTTGAAGCACTTAATCGTTTTGCCGCAGAATGGTCCGACGGTGTAATTATCGGTAATAAAAATGTGCATCCCGACACTATAAAACATGTAGAAAGCTTAAATATTCCTGTTCTAAAAGATTTTACTGAGGAAAATTATATTGAAGCATTTGATAATTTTTATGATACTGTTTTAAATGGCATTACAGTAGATGCCAATTTATAAGTATATTTGGGCTCAAAAAAATAGTAGATGTATAAATTATTTCTTTCAATTGTAGTTTTTAGTGTATTTTTTTCCTGTAAAAAAGATAATTTTAACGAAGGTTTTAACAATCATGATAATAATTTGAATGTTTTAAAAACCGATACATTTACAGTTGTAACTTCCCAATTAAGCTCCGACACAATTGTAACATCCAATAGAACAAACGTGTTTTTAGGTGCTTACCATAGCGATGAAACCGGATTTATCCAATCAAATTTATATTTTTCACTATCTCCTGTAACCAGCTCTTTTGTAAGTGGATTAGATCCTAAATTGGATTCCTTAGTTTTAGAGTTCCGTATTGCAGAAAGATATGGAAAAGAGCCTTTAGAACTTGAATTATACGCCACAACACAATCCGTAACCACAAGTAAAACGTACACCAATTTAGATTCTTTATCTTTTGGAAATAAAATTACAGAATTTACTATTGGACTAGATACTGTTATCAAAATTAAATTACCTAATGATTATGCTCAAAATTGGTTTAATAATCGTACAACTATATTTACTAGCTCTACTAATTTTTTAACCCAAAATCCAGGATTTGTTTTAAAACCTAAAAATGCAAATACATTAAGCAACAATGGCGCAATGTACAATATTGCAGCAACAAGCATTCGTACCAACCTGTACTATAGCAATATAACAACCAATTACTTAGCCATAGCAACTGTTAGTAATCCATCATGGAGCTTTTTTCAAACTAAAAATAATTTTACAGGAAGTAGCATTGCAAATAACTTAAACAACCAAAGTTTAGCAAACAATAATGTTATTGTACAAAGTTTAGGTTCTGCTAGCGCTCAAATCAACTTTCCATTTTTATTGAGTTGGTATGCTAAAAGTAATAAAATTATAAACAGAGCGGAAATCATTGCAAAAACTCAAAACCCCACTCAAGTTAATTTCACTCCCGTATCAAGCTTAAGTTTATACAAACAATACAACGCTTCTACAACAGGAGTAGAAAGTATTTATAATAGCACCGATAATAAATATATCTTTAATGCTACAAGTATTGTTAGAGATTATTTAACTAATGGTGATTTTAATATAGTAATTGGAGTATTAAACCCTCATTCTCGCTCTAGTTTTAGTAACATACTAGGGGGAAACAACTCTACCCCTATGCAACTGGTTATTTATTATACCGAGTTTTAAATATAAATCTCAGTTTATAAAATTATTCCAAAT
>JBEEPA010000311.1:0-7460 GCA_041191385.1 Bacteroidota bacterium
TACAAACAAAAAGCTTATTTGGATGCTTTGCCATCTGTTAGAAAAGTTTTAGAAATTTGTCCGCAATCCACCAGAAACCTTTATATAATTGGTGAAAAAGTTTACCGTGAATTATTGAAAACGGAAACTAATGAAGCAAAAAAACAAGGTTATGTGGATACATTAGAAATTTTGTTAACCAATAGACTAAAGTATTTTGCTGATTCTCCAGAGGAAAAAGCAAAAATTACAACTTCATTGGGTTCTTTAATTGGTCATTATATGATTAAAGATAGATATGAAGAAGCTTATAAAATGCTTAAAGAAGTTTTAAACACTTATCCAAACGAATTTACAACATACGAATTGCAAATTTTTATGTATAATGCAAAAGTTATGTTACAAACTAAAAAAATTAAATGTGATGAAATGTTAGAGAATTATTTTATCATAAGTGATTTGGCTGCTAATCAAGATGAAAAAAACAAAGCTAAATTTGAATCAACATTAGAAAAAATAACCGATTATTCAGAAAAATGCTTGGATTGTGAAATTTTAGATTCGGTTTATGTGGCTAATTTTTCTGCAAAAAAATCCGATTTAACATGGGTGGATAAAGGTATTAAGGTTTTGAATTCTAAAAAATGTACTTCTGGAAAAGCATTAGTAATGTTGATGGAAGAAAGATTTAACTCTAAACCAGATGCAGAAACAGCTTCATCTTTAGGTAAATTTTATGTTGCTTCCAATAAATCCAAAGCAGAAATGTTTTTAAATAAAGCAATTGAATTAGAAAAAGATTCAAATAAATTAGCTGGTAATTACATTGATAAAGCAAAGTTTAACTTGAGTAACAATCAGTTTCAGGAGGCAAAAAGAAATGCAGAAAAAGCGAATACTATTTTAAATGGCGATGCACAAGCTTTAATGATTATTGGTGATGCGATTGCTTACAGTGCTTCATCATGTAAAGATTTAAAATTTGGTGGAAAAGAAATTTATTGGGTAGCTGTAGATTATTTTCAAAGAGCCGCAAATGCTGCTGGAGATAACGAAAAAATAAAATCTGCGGCTCAACAAAAAGCTAATAAATATGCATCCTATTTTCCTGAACAAAAAGATTTATTTTTACAAAGTTTAAATGATGGTGATAGTTATCAGGTTGGATGTTGGATTGGACAAAGTACAAGAGTTAGATCGAAAAAATAATGAAACAACTTAGTTTACCTAAAAAAATAGTTCAAAGCACATGTAGTTTACTACTTGTGCTTTTTTCGTTTGCTTGTGAAAACGATTTGAAAAATAACGATAAAATTGAACTAGGAGAAAACTTTCCCGAATCTGTATATTATAATTTTAAAATTAATTATTCGGATTCTGGTTATGCAACTTCTCAAATTACTGGAGATACTTTAAAACAGTATGAAGCAAAGGATTTTAAACCAGCACATGATTTAATGGTTGGTAATGTTCATTTAATTTTATACAGAGCTGATGGAAGTGTGAAGAGCCAAATGAAAGCTGATAAAGCTATTAGATATCGTGAAGAGGGTGATTTACATGCTTTTAATAACATAGTTGTGTTTAACGAAATCGGTGAAAAATTAAATACAGAACAAATTATTTGGTACGAAAAAACTGGAAAAATTAAGGCTCCTGTACCAGTGAAAATTACAAAAAAAGATCAAATTTTGTATGGAGATAGTATGATTTCTGATCAATATTTTTTAAATTACACTTTATCAAACCCAAGAGGAGAATTTATAATCAATGGACAAGAATAAGCTCGTTAAAATATTAATTTATTTTTGGTTTTTTGCAGCACTATTTTTTTTAACCATGTTTGTGGTTAAATTTTATCAAGATGGATGGAATCCTGCTTATAAAATGCTCTTGATTACTATTTTATCTATATTTTTTGGATACAATAGATATAAACAATACAAAAAAACAACCGATAAATAATGCTTACTTTTTGGATTATTATTTTCATGATTATATTCTCAGCAATTTTTTCAGGATTGGAAATTGCTTATATCACATCGGATAAGATGTTGATAGAAATGAATAGTAATAAGCCCGAAGATAAAGTAAATAAAATTTTATCCATATTTGTAAAAAATCCTTCTCGTTTTATTGCTACTTTATTGATAGGTAATAATTTAGCATTAGTTATTTATGGTATTTATATGGATAAGGCCCTTGCACCAATTTTGGGTGAATTTATATCTAATAGCATATTAATGCTAATTATTCAAACGATTATTTCTACAATTTTAATTTTAATTTTTGCCGAATTTTTACCAAAAACTTTGTTTAGAATATTGAAAAATAAAGTTTTAGCGATTTTTGCTTTTCCCATGTTTAGTTTTTACTGGATAAGTAAATGGTTGGTAAATTTTTTTGTTTCAATATCAAAGTTTATACTTAAAAAGTTTTTTAAAATAAAAATAGAAGAAGATAAGCCTATTTTTAGTAGAATTGAATTGGAGGAGTATTTAGAAACTAGAACGGATTTGGATAGTTTACAAGAGGTAGATAATGAAGTAGTTTTATATAAAAATGCTTTAGATTTTTCATCGGTTAAAGTAAAAGAATGTATGGTGCCTAGAAACGAAATTGAAGCTGTGCAAATGGATACTTCTATCGAAAAAATTAAACAAATATTTATAGAAACTGGCTATTCAAAAATTATTATTTATAAGGATTCTATAGATGAAATAGTTGGTTTTGTTCATATTTATGAGTTGTTTAAAAATCCATCTTCTATTAAGGAAATTTTATTGCCAGTAGGTTATATTCCTCAAACTTTGAGTGCTCAAAATGCTATGAATAATTTTATAAAACAGCGTAAAAGTGTTTTTATTGTAGTTGATGAATTTGGAGGAACAGCTGGTATGTTAACTATTGAGGATTTGATGGAAGAAATTTTTGGTGAAATTGAAGATGAACACGACGTTCAAGAACATATTGAAGAAAAAATTGATGAGAATACTTTTGTGTTTTCGGGTAGATTAGAGATTGATTATGTTAATGAAAAATATGCTTTAAATATTGCTACCAGTGATGCTTATGAAACTTTAGCTGGTTTGATTTTTAATCAAATTGGAAAAATCCCAAGTGATAAAGAAGTTATAAAAAGTGAAGATTATTCTTTTGTTGTTGAAAAAGTTAGTGATACTAAAATTGAGTTGATTAAAGTAATTAAAAACGATTTTTTTTAATTGTATGAGTATTAAAATTATTGGTGTTATGTCGGGTACATCTTGTGATGGACTAGATTTATGTTTGGTAACATTTGATTTTAAGGAACAAAATTATACCTACAAAATACATAAAGCTTTAATGGTGGATTATCCTCTATATTTTCAAAAAAAATTAAAAGAAGCTATACATTTATCTGGATTAGATTTGATTAAATTAAGTGTAGAGTGGACTGATTTTTTGGTAAATGCAATTCAAAATAATTTTGATAGAAATGAATATGATTTAATTTCTTCTCATGGCCATACTGTTTTTCATCAACCCCATTTAGGATTTACTTATCAAATTGGAAATTTAGATAAAATTGCAGCTCATTTAAATTGTGATGTAGTAGGTGATTTTAGACCAATGGATGTTGCATTAGGTGGACAAGGTGCGCCATTGGTTCCTATTGGAGATGAAAAATTGTTTTCGGAATATGATTGCTGTTTAAATTTAGGTGGAATAGCCAATATTTCGTTAAAAGAAAATCAGAAAAGACTTGCTTTGGATGTTGCACCTTTTAATTTAGTTATTAATCAATTGGTAGCTTCCTTAGGTTGGTTAATGGATAAAGATGGAGAGGAAGCCAATAGAGGTGTTGTTAATGAGGATTTGTTAACTCAATTGAATAAAGTATCATTTTATTCTATAAAGGGAGTTAAATCATTAGGTAAAGAGTACATTGATGCAAATTTTTCTTTTATACACACTTCTCACATCTCTTTAGCTGATAAGTTATGTACATTTAATCATCATGTTGCCTTCCAAATTAATAAATTGATAGCGCCAAAAGTTAGAAAAGTTTTAATTACGGGTGGAGGAGCATATAATAAACATTTTATAAATTGTTTAAATACAATTAATTCCAATACAGATTGGTTTGTTCCTAGTAAAGAAACAGTTGATTTTAAAGAAGCATTAATTTTTGCTTTTTTAGGATACTTAAGAGTAAATAATCAAATAAATATTTATAATAGTTATACTGGTGCGCAAAAAAACAGTATAGCTGGGCACTTGGTAAAAGGATAATTTCTAATCTTTTTTAATGTGTATATCCATTTGAGGATAAGGAATACTAATACCTTGTTCGGAAAATGATTTGTAAACCTCTTCATTTAATCTAAAATAAATATCCCAATAATCTGGAGTATTACACCAAGCTCTAACAACAATGTTAACGGCGCTATCACCTAAAGATTGTAAGGCGATAAAAATTTCAGGATTCCTTAAAACTTTTTCATTTTTTGATAATAAATCAAAAATAATTTCTTTTGCTTTATCAAATGAATCTCCATATGAAATTCCAAAAGTCCAATCCACTCTTCTTGTTTCTTCAATAGAGTAGTTGGTTAAATTTCCAGTAGCTAAAGCACCATTAGGAATTATAATTCGTTTATTATCAAAAGTATTTAAAGTGGTGTTGAAAATTTGTATTTCCTTTACGTTACCCAAATAACCCTGAGCCTCAATAACATCACCAACTCTAAAAGGTTTTAAAATTAAAATGATCACTCCACCAGCAAAATTAGATAAAGTACCAGATAAAGCCATACCAATAGCAAAACCTGCAGCTCCAAGTATTGCTATAAAACTAGTCATTTCTACACCTAAAGTTGATAATATTGTAATAATTAATAAGGCTTTAAGAATAATATCAATAAAACTGCGTAAAAAACCTTTTAAAGAAGTATCGAAATTTCTTTTCTCAAAAATGATATTTATGGCAAATAACAACTTTTTTATTACCCATAAACCAATAAATAAAATCCCAATGGCTATTAAAAGTTTAACGCCATATTTAACAATAAATTTTTCTCCTAAAGCAATGTATTGATCTAGGTTTTTAACTTGTAAAAGTTCTTCCATAAGTTAAATTTTATGCGTTATTTTTATAAATTAAAGCAACTGCATGAGCGTTTACACCTTCCTCAGTTCCAACATAACCTAATTTTTCGGTTGTAGTTGCTTTTATAGATAACAAATCAACTTCAATACCCATTACTTCTGCTAGCACTTTTTGCATGGTTGGTATTACAGGTTTTATTTTGGGTTTTTGTAAACTTACTGTAGCATCAATATTACCTATTTCATAACCTTTTTCACGAATTAAATCTACCACTCTTTTTAATAAAATTTTACTATCAATACCTTTAAATTCCATAGAAGTATCTGGGAAGTGTACACCAATATCTCCTAAAGCTGCTGCACCCAATAAAGCATCACAAATAGCATGGATTAAAACATCTGCATCCGAGTGTCCTAGAGCACCTTTATAATGTTCAACTTTAATACCTCCTATCCAAAAATCATGTCCTTCTGCTAACTGATGAACATCAAATCCAAATCCTACTCTAAATGGTTGCATATTTTTAATTTTTATCGTTTGACTTTTTTAATTGATCTAAATCTAATTTTAATGAAAAACGAACAGTGTTTTCCAACGGATTTCTTTGATCTAGAGAAACTAAATATGAAAAATCAATATACAACATTTCGTATTTTATTCCTGCTCCAACAGTTAAATACTTTCGATTACCTTTGTTAGGATTTTCGTAAAAATATCCTGCACGCATAGCAAATTGTTTATCGTACCAATATTCTGTACCAACCGATAGTGTATATTCGCTTAATTCTTCTCTAAAACCTCCTGGAGCATCGTAAAACGAATTAATCATACCTACAGGAACAGATACGTTAGGATTTTTTCCAGCTAAAATTGCAGGTTCTCCATCATCTCCAATAACAACATTGTTGTTGTCATCTCTAAGTAAAACTGGGGGAGTGGGTACTAATAATTTATTTACATCGGCATATATTCCCCATGTGTTAAATTCATCTAACTCCATCACTAAACCAGATCCTAAACGCATGTTAATCGGAATAAAATCTCTACGAGCAGCTTCTGAGTAAGAAACTTTATTACCAATATTTGAAATGTTAAAACCAAAGTTTAACTTACTATTGTATTGTGATACTTTTATATCTGTAGTATAAAATCCACTTAAATCTGCTGCAACAGCTCTTGCTGGTTTGGTATCATTTAATGTAGAAACACCTGCTGTTAAATTAGAGTGAACATATCGCAATTTAAAACCACCCGAAAATTTTTCGGATAATTTATAAGCAATACCAGCATCAGCGGCTGTTTCATTAGGTTTAATTACTTGAAAAGTGTTTCCTCCTTCATCTGTTAAATTAATTTCACCTAATGTAAAATATCTAATTGAGCCACTCATTACCATTTGATCATTAATTCTTTTGTAACCACTTAAATAGCTCATGTTGATATCAGGAACTAAATTTTTAAGCCATGGAACGTATGAGAATGACAAGCCCATATTACTTTCTATAAATGCGTATTTAGAATTGTTCCAATGTGATGAATTTGCATCCGCAGTAGTTGCTGCACCTACATCTCCCATACCTCCAGCTCTTGAATCTGGACTAATCATTAAAAAAGGAACAGCCGTAGTAATTGTATTTAATCTTCCTTCTCCTCTTACTCTTTCTAATTGATCATCAATATTTTGTTGTGATTGTGCTATAACTTGCTGTAAGCTAAAAATGCAAATTATACTATAAATTATACTAGTTTTATGTAACATTGTGTATTAAATTTAATGAAAACTTAAATGGGTATAACGAAGTTTATTATATCTTAGTATTTAAGTTTTTTCTTTTGGGCAAAAATAAGGAATTAATCATAACTTAAATGGTGTTTTATGTGAGTATTTATTAAAAAAACTCCTCACTTATTAACTATTTACTAAGTTTAAATTTTTTTTAACTTTTTAAAATAAAATCAAATTGAATTTTTTAGCGCATAGCTTTTTTTCTCCTCAAAATAGTATTGTTCGTTGTAGCAATATGTTAGCAGATACTATAAAAGGAAGTAATTTTAAAAATTTTAATCCTTTGGTAATTGAAGGAGTAGTTTTACACCGAAAATTGGATGAATTTATTGATAATTATCCAAATTTCTCTAATCAAAAACAGTTGTTACAGCCTGTTTTAGGTAAGTTCACTTCTATTGCTATTGATATGTACTTTGATTTTTTTTTAGCTAATAAAATTTTGTCTAAAAAAATTAACTACAATTCATATTGTATGGATTTAAAAATGGATTATGATTTGATAAGAAATGATTTGCCATCAGAAATGCTGGCTCTAGGAGATTTAATTTTTGAAAGAAAATGGTTGATGGATTATTTAACTTTAGAAGGTATGCAAAATAT
>JBEEPA010000312.1:0-5429 GCA_041191385.1 Bacteroidota bacterium
CTAATTTCAGAACCCGAAAAAGATACAGAAACAGATTGTTTACCTCGATAAAATATAGTATTTTTGTTACTCATAATTGGGCTATTGTAAAGTTGTTAAAGTTGTTTGTAACTAACTCAAATTTAATACTTTACGCCCAATTTTGCAAATTTTTCGTGAATTATTCGGGTTAAATTAGGTAACATGTTTAGCTTTTTGAATTTTTTAAATCCAAAAGGCCAGTGTGTAGATGTAAATGGAGTTGTGATTCCTTATGCTTTTACAAAAAAACCTATTCATTATAAAATGTGGATTGCTCATTACTATTTAAAATCCGAAGAAGAATTTAATTTTAAAATAACAAGAGGGCGCGCATATACTAATAAAGAAAGTGAAATGTTGAAAATGCAAGGATTTTATGAATTAGATAAAGAATGTACAAAGGAATATAATTTTGTTAAAGATTTATATTTGAAACTTATAACTAAATAATCATATAGTTTTAATTTGAAAATTTATAAATTTTAACCTCCTAAACCTAAAAGTTAAATGTATTGAATTCGAGCAATACCATGCTAAAATAAATTACACAAATAAGATACAAATTAAATTATTACATAAACCCAAATGAGTAAAATTAGCAAGCGTTTCAAAAAATTTAAACTAAATGTAAAAGAATTTTTATATCGATTTAAAAAAAATGAAAACACTATCATTGAAGAACACAATGGAAAAAATGAAACATCAGATAAAATCTGTTTTTTTGCTTCTTATGACCCCGATGGCTTGATTGATGACTATGTCATTGAATATTTAAAAGCATTGCAAGAAAATAACTATGACATTTACTTTTGCACAACCTCTTCTCAAAAAATCAGAGAAACGGATTTAATTCGTATGAAACAAATTTGTGTTAAAATTTTTAGACGGGAAAATGTAGGGTTAGACTTTTGTTCATGGAAATTGTGTTACTCTAAAATAAATCCATCAAAAAATTATAGCCAAATTGTTTTAACAAATGATTCCATTTTAGGTCCAATTTTTAACCTAAAACCAACTTTTGACGCCATCAATCATTCTTATGCAGATTTTATTGGACTAACAGACAATTATGAATATAGCCATCACTTACAATCCTATTTTTTGATTTTTAAAGAAAACACTATAAAGAATTTTTTGCCCAAATTCATGGAAAATATAAAAATACTTTTCGATAAAGATAAAATTATTCATAGCTATGAAATTGGTTTAAGCACTGAATTAATGGCGAAAAATTTTAAAATTGAAGCCTTATATCCGTACAACAATATTATTAAAAATATCATAAATGATTCCAATAACGACTTTGCTAAAAAACAAGTTAATCCAACAACCATTCTTTGGGATACACTTATTGTAAATTTTAATTATCCATTTATCAAAAGAGAATTATTAACAAAAAATACGGTATCATTAAAATCAATCGACAATTGGTTTGATATTATTTCAAAGCACAATCCTGATTTAGCAAAAACTATTGTTAATTATATCCAACGAACAAGTAAAAAAAATAATTTAAATTGTTATTTATAAAATCGAAACGACAATTTCCTCGCATAAACTAAATTACTAAGTACACTCTTATTTCTTATTCTAAATATCGAACTTAATCTATACAAAAAACAAAAAAACAAAGCTATTTTAGCTCTTAGTTTGATGTTGTTTTCAAAATTAACAATTAATTTTCCGATATACTTTTTTTGAGATAATGATAATTTTGGGTGTGTTTGAATAACGATTAAACATTTTTTTAAATAAATAAAAACTTCTTTTGGTGTCCTAGACGTATTTGTTTGCGCTAACTGATGTCTTCTAAAATAAACAAGAGGTGTTAATGTAAAATGAATACCTTTTGCCAATAATCCACTAATTGCCAACCATTGATCGTAATAAATATCATTACTATTTAATTGAGTAAGTGAAAGTTCTTTTTCAAATAGCATAGCATGTCCAGAAACACAATTTAAAATAATTAAATTGAGATGATTTTTGCCATCAATAAAATGGCTCACATCATTTTGTGTTAAATCATTACCAAACTTATTTTTAATTAATCCTAAATTCTCATCCGTAATATAAGCATTACAATACACTAATGAACATTTTTTTTCTTCAATTAATGCTACTAAAATTTCAATTTTATTCAGTTTCCACACATCATCTTGGTCGGCAGGACAAATATATACACCCTTTGCCAAAGAAAAACCATATTCCATATTGCGATTAATACCCAAATTTTTATCATTTTGGATAACTCGCACAAAAGAATATTTTTTTTCATATTCTTTTGCAATTTCAACAGTATTATCAATCGAACCATCATCTAAAATCAAAACTTCTAAATTTGGGTAAGTTTGATTACAAATCGTTTCAAGTTGTTCATTTAAAAATTTTCCGCCATTATAGGTACAAACAACCACCGAAACTAATGCTTTTTTCAATTCCATATTACCAAGTGGTTTTATCAATTTTTCGACCAGGATTTTTAACTTTTTGGCGAATACTAATATAATTTTTCACGAAAAATAGTATAAATTTTTTATTCATTAAAGCATTGCAAAAATTGCTTCCTGATATAAAAAATTGAGTACAAGTGGTTTGAATATAAGTACCTTTAAAACTACTTGTATATTTTTTTATTAAATTTTCTTTTATGTTATAAAAACTTGCATCTATATTTCCTTTGCTTTTATGCAATAAATGAAATTCAACTACATAAGCCGTATAACCTAAGATATTTGCTATCATACACAAATCTGTACCATACAAATGAAAGCCATTTAAATTACCCGATAAAGCCAAATTAGCAGATTTTTTCACCAATACAAAATGTTCGTCAACACTTGTAACCTTTTGGATTGGATTACCTCTACTTTTAAAAGTATTATTTGGCTCATATAATCTGTAAACAACATCTTTAATCCCAGAAGCACCCGCATTTGACAAAATCGCCCAATTTTCATCAATTGTATCCAATTGTTTGATACAATTTTCTAATTCAGTTAAGGTATGGTAGTTTAATAAAATATCTTGATGACACAAAATAATATATTTTCCTTTTGCTTTTTGCAAAAAATAATTCAAGCCTTTATAAGCATCTGCCTTATTTCCGTTTGAATTATCAATATATAAAAATTCGGTAAAATTAGTACTAAAACCTGCTGTTAAAAAAGAATTAAGCATTTCTTGGTATTCCTCTTTTCGAGAAACTAAGGTACAAACCGAATATTGAATATTGGAATCGAAATTAAAATCAATTTCGGAGGAAATTTCATTTACTACATTCATGATTAATTATTTTGAGTAGAATTTAATTTAAAATAAACACCGTTTTGATTTTTAATTAATTCGTTATGCGTACCTTTTTCAACCACACGTCCTTTTTCGATAACCAAAATTTCATCCGCATTTTGAATGGTACTCAATCGATGAGCGATAACTAAAGTAGTGCGATTTTCCATTAAACGGAACAGGGCTTCTTGTACTAATTTTTCAGATTCGGTATCCAAAGCAGAAGTCGCTTCATCTAATATCAAAATCGTTGGATTTCTTAATACAGCTCTTGCAATATTTAATCGTTGTTTTTGTCCGCCCGAAAGTTTTGTACCCCTATCTCCAATAATTGTATCATAACCATCTTTAGTTTCAATAATAAAATTGTGAGCATTTGCTACTTTGGCAGCATGAATAACTTGTTCTTTGGTGGCATTTTCGATACCGAAAGCGATGTTACTAAAAATTGTATCGTTAAATAATAAAGATTCTTGGTTTACAATACCCATTTGTTCTCGCAAAGATTCCATTGTACAATCCTTAATATCGATTCCATCTATCAAAATTTGTCCTTGTGTAGGATCGTAAAATCTAGGAATTAAATCAGAAATAGTAGATTTTCCGCCACCAGAAGGACCAACCAAGGCAATCGTTTTTCCTTTTTGAATTTTAAAAGAAATGTCGCTTAAAACCAAATTTTCATCATAAGCAAAACTTATATTTTTAAATTCGATTTCATTTTGAAATGATGTAATTTTTTGAGCATTAGGTTTATTAACAATTTGATTTTTTGTATCAATAAGCTTTAAAACTCGTTCTCCAGACACAATCCCATTCATTAGTGATGAAAATGAGCTTGTTATGGATTTTGCAGGACGTAAAACTTGCGAAAAAATGGCTATATAAGCAATAAATTCGCCGGGATTCAAATCACTTTCATTGCTCAAAACAATTTTTCCCCCATAAATTAAAATCCCTACAACAACCGTTACCCCTAACAATTCTGAAACAGGAGAAGCTAATTCATTTTTCTTCACCATTTTCCGATTAATATTTGAAAAATTTTCATTCTCTCGTTGGAATTTATTTTGAACGTAAGTAGTTGCATTAAATGCTTTTACAACTCGCAATGCCGTTAAGGATTCATCTAAAATGGATAACATAACACCCATCGAAACAGAAGCATCATTTACAATTAATTTTAATTTTTTAACAATTCTAGCAATAATTAAACCTGTTACGGGAATAAAAAAAATCGTAAAAACAGTAAGCGGAACAGACAATTTGAATAAAGCTATGAAATAAATGATAATCGTCATCGGTTCTTTAAAAAATGTAACTAATGAACTGGTAATTGAGGCTTGAACAGTTTGAACATCATTTGATATTTTAGACATAATATCTCCTTTTCTTTCGTTCGAAAAAAAGCCCAAATGCAATTCTATTACACGATTAAAAACTGTTTTTCGTAAATTTAATAAGGTATGAATCCTTAAATCTTCCAAAACAATTTGTGATAAATAGCGGAAAAAATTGGATAAAAAAACAGAGCCAAATAAAATTGCACTAACAAAATATAACGCCCCCATTTTACCATAATTTACAACTGAAACGTGCATGAAATAATAAAATGTATTGGTAAAATATTCTATCGAAAATGAAAAATCAGGTAAGGAAGTAATTAAATTTAATTTTTCCTCTTGCTGAACATCAAATAATAAATTAAAAATTGGAATTAGAATTGTAAAATTTACTAGGCCAAATATAATATGAAATAAGGTAAAAATAATATATGGTATGGCAAATTTTTGAATGGGTTTTGCAAAGGAAAGTAATCTAAAATATATCTTCATGTGTTTTTTCTTTTAAAAGAAGCAAATTTAATCAAATTGTACTTAGTTTAAGTTATATCTCATTTTTAAATTTGATTCCACTTTATTAAACCTAAGGCTATAAAAAGTTATTTCCCGCAGAACACACCGATATTCACAGAGTTTTTTTGCTTAATAATTTGAGTCAGTAGAGTAGAGAAAAGTAGAAGACCTATTTCTTCTACTTCTCCCCCTCATCAATCCGTACGTGCGGTTTTCCCGCATACGGCTTTCCTACAAACTTCTTCATTTAGCTACACGCAGTTG
>JBEEPA010000313.1:0-10725 GCA_041191385.1 Bacteroidota bacterium
CTGTTTTATCGTTTAAAATCTGCTGGATTTGTTGTGTGTTTTTTACTTTGTGTACCACTGTGGTGATACCTTCTTGGATGTCCTTGTGCACATCAAAAATATCGTTGCACAGCTGAAAAATTTCGCCTGCTTTGTATAAAATTTCTTGCTCTTGATTTTGTAAAGGTAAATTGATGCAAAAACGATACAACAACATAGATACTCCACCTTTGATGTCGCTAATTTGTAAAGTATTAGTTAAACTAATATGCGGATTTTTTTGCGCCACACTATTTTTTTGCGCCTCATACACCAACAATGCGTGTTGTTTGATTTCCTGAGCAAAATCTGCATTCTCGATACATTTTGTGTAAAAATCAATGGCTAATTTTTGCTTGTTATTTTTATGTGATACTGTTTTATAATGAATCAACAAATTTTTAATTTCCTCGTCGCTTAGCTCATTTTTATCGAAAAAATCATCAAAAATACCCGTTAACGAAGCCAATAAAGTTAAATTTTGTCGGTTTACCTCCGATAAATTTTGTTGATGCAAACCCGCAATAGCCTCGCCCACCAAAAAAACACTACCAAAACCGTAATATCTTTTTATTTTTTGGATATCCTGTGGCAATAAACTATTATCTCCCAAGTAGTTATTTAACTTGGGAGATAAAAAATTTTGTATAAACTGTTTTTGAACTTTAGAAAAGCGAAGGATTTGAAAAACTAAGCGAATAAATCCAAACATTTTATAAAACTTGAATAACCAAACCTTTTAAGTAATGACTCTCTGGGTGGAAAATATTTGCTGGATGATCCGCCGGTTGAGATAAACGATGTAATACACGAACTGTGCGTCCTACTTGGATAGCCGCCGACATGATTGTGTTGTAAAACAATTGATCGTCCACCACTTGCGAGCAGGAAAATGTAAAAATTATACCGCCCGGTTTAATGTGTTGCATTGCCGTAGCATTTAAACGTTTATACCCTTGCACAGCATTGTGTTTAACATTTTGATGTTTTGCAAAAGCAGGAGGGTCAAGCACTATAATATCGTAAATAGAAGCATCCGATTGCTCAAAAAACTTAAACGTATCCATCGCAAAACTCGCATGATTTTTTTCTAAACCATTGATTTTCACATTTTCATCGGTTAAATCAATTGCACGTTTGGAAGCATCTACCGAGTGTACCAAAGTAGCTTTGTTTTTTAAAGCCACTACCGAAAAACCACCTGTGTAACAAAACGTATTTAAAATATTTTTCCCCTCGGCATATTTACCCAACAAAGCACGGTTTTCGCGTTGGTCGATAAAAAACCCAGTTTTTTGCCCCTCTAACCAATCAATTTTATACAAACAATCGTGTTCTTTTGCTGTTAAAGCCACCTCACCATTTTGGTATAAATACTTATTTTCTACCACAATATCCGAGTATTTAGGCAAAGTATCGGCACTTTTATCGTACACCGCAACTAAATCCTTACCGTACACATCTTTTAAAGCCTCAACGATACTATTTTTACTGTAATGCATGCCTACAGAGTGCGATTGAATTACAGCAGTACCATTGTAAAAATCGATAATTAAACCCGGCAAACCATCCCCCTCGGCGTGCACCAAACGGTACATATTGGTATTTGCATTGTGCGTTAAACCTAAAATTTTACGCAATTCGTATGCTGTTACAATTTTATTTTTCCAAAAATCATGATTGATAATTTCATCCTGAAACGAAATAATACGCACCGCAATAGAGCCATCTTGATAATGCCCAACCCCTAAAAACTCATCGTTATTGGAAGTAACATACACCAAATCGCCATCCGCAGGTGTTACTTCTCGCCCTTCCTGATTTCTACATTTTTTAATTGCACCCGAAAAAACCCATGGGTGCCATCTTTTTAAAGAGGCATCTTTGCCCGATTTTAAAATTACTTTTACTAAATTTTGCTCCATATTTTGCAAATGTATAAACAAAAACTTTATTTTTACGCTCCATGGAAATAAACAACAAAGCAATTAAAGGTTGGATTTGGTTTGATTGGGCAAATAGCGCTTACAGTTTAGTGATAGTATCCACGATTTTTCCTCAAATTTTTAGTTACGAATTGCAAGATGTTACGCACTTTGCTGGTTTCGAACTTAAAAATTCGGATACTTTATATACCTTATGTATTAGCTTTTCCTATCTGATTATTTTGTTGGTGAGCCCCTTGTTGGGCGGAATATCCGATTATAGCAATCAGAAAAAAAAGTATATGCAATTTTTTACCTACACCGGAAGTATAGCTTGTATTTTATTGTATTTTTTCGATTCTCAAAACATTACCATTGGTCTACTGGGTGTAATTTTAGGAAGCATAGGATTTAGCGGCAGTATGGTATTTTACAACTCTTACTTGCCCGAAATTGTCCCCGAAAATTTACAAAATAAAATAAGTGCAAAAGGTTATGCCATGGGCTATTTTGGCAGCTCGGTTTTGTTAATTTTATTGGTAGTTTTATCCAATTATCCTTTTGTTTTGGGAGTACTAACCAGCTTAGAGGTGTTTAAATTAGGCTTTATAATAGTTGGATTATGGTGGATTGGATGGGCGCAAATTACTTTTTTTACCTTGCCTAAAGTTGCTAAAACTGATAAGTTATCCTACAAAAAGTATTTTATAAAAGGATGGGAAACCATACAAAAAGTACGTGCAAAAATTGTGGATAATCCGGCTCAAAAAAAGTTTTTATGGATATTTTTTTGCATCTCCATGGGCATACAAACTTTATGGATTATTGCCCCTTTGTTTGCAATAAAAGTAATTAAAATGGAAGGAAGCGAGTTGATTGCGATTGTATTGTTGATGCAATTTTTGGGTGTTGTAGGGGCTTATTTTTTATCGTACATTGCCCAAAAGTTTAACAACTTAGTGGCATTAAATATTTGTTGTATGGTGTTTATAGGCATTTGTTTTACAGGGATTTGGATTGAGCAAAAAAGTACTTTTTACATTTTAGCGGCTTTAATGGGAAGTGCAATGGGCGGTTTACAAAGTATATCGCGCTCCACATTTAGTTTGTTGCTTAAAAACGAAACCGAGCACGCTAGCTTTTTTAGTTTTTACGATGTGTTGGAAAAAGTAGCAATTTTAATAGGAACAAGTGTAATAAGTATCATTTATTTCACCAATTTTTCTATTCAAGGCATTCCAACAGAGCGATTGGTTTTATTGGTACTTTCGGTATTTTTTGGCGCTGCAATAGTGTGTATTAAACTCTTTAAAAAAGCTATTTTAAATTAATTGCGTGAAATTCACTAATAATTACATTTTAAAAGGAAATTTTTAGTTTTTATTTTAATAATCTATAAGTGGAAAGAATAGGATAATGATCGGAAATTTCGATACTTTGTTCTACTTTACTATTTAAAACTTTAATGGAATTGGAGCAAAATTGGTTATCAATGCGGATAAACCATGGAAAGTTTTTGTAAGTAAATCCAAAACCCGCACCCGCAACTTCAAAACTATTTTGCATAATATATTTTAGATTTTGATAGGTGGACGAGTAAGGCAATGCATTTAAATCGGCGCATACTATGTTTTTATAAGGGGAAGCAAAAATTTTTTCCTGTAGGTTACACACTTCATCATATCTTTTGGAATAGCCCGCTTTTATTTTTTTATACGTTTTGCTCATTTCTTTTACAATACCTCTCAATGAATTTAAATTTTCTTTATTTATTCGGATACTCATAGAAAACAATTGAAAATTAAAAATTCTTACCGTATCGTTGTTAATCACAAAATCGTTCCAATTGCCATTTAAATAATCATCGTCTCTAAAATCCAATTCGCCTCTAGCAATTGCTTTATGTTTACTAAAAGTAATACAACCAATGATGCCATTTGCTAAATTGTCAAATTGCGGATTCATGATAAAATTGGTGTATTTTCCATAAGTAATTATGGAATCAATTACATTTTGATAGTTATCACCATAGCCTTGAAAAAACTCTTGTAAACAAAGTATATCCGGACTTTCGTTTTCTTTTAAATAGGTATAAAAAGCTTGGTAGTTTATAGAATCATTGATATTATCAGTGTATCTAAATGTATCAAAATGAGCAACGTTAAAACTCATAACTGTAAAAGTTTTAGGAACTTCAATAGCTTTGGATTTAAAAGAAAACGAATAGGTTTCTTGTATGGGTTTGAATATTAAAATCACATTAAGGATTACAAATATGTATTTCCATTTTTTAAGTTGCACAAAAGGACTTACAAAAATTAAAAAGATAGTAGCACCTAAAATAAACGGAATAGCAAAACTTAAAATCTCAATCCACCATTCATCTATATTTGTATAACTCACCAAAAATAAAACGCCGGCAAATAATAAGTTTAAAAGTATGTATAAAGGATTTATAAAAAATTTATGCACTAATTGTTATTTAAAAGGATTACCATTTTAATTATTCTTTACTAGTTTTTGCGGATGAAGTAAAATCAGATAACTTAATGGATACCCCAATGTGGTTGGTGGCGCCGGCTAAATGATAAACTGAACGTGCGTAATTAAAATGGAATTTTTTGATGCGCATGCTAAATCCAAACGAAAAACCAACTGCACCACCTCTGGAATCGTTTCGTAATTTTAACTCGGCTCTGCGTTGGTGATGATAACCCATTTGTAGCTGAAAATTTTCGCTTAAAACCAATTCGGTACCTAAAGTTAAATGTCTTAAAATTGCTTCGCCCCAAGGGGTTTTTACTTCGGTTTCGGAATCGTTTATGCCGAATATATCTGTGTTGTTTCTATTATTCGGACTTTCATACCAAAAGTTTGGATTTTGTAAATTATGCGCAGTTAAACTAAATCTAAGTGGCGCATGAGGTAATTTTTTGGTTATGCCTAATCGGATATCAAAAGGAAGAGATTCGAAATTGTTTTCGGAATAAGTACTTAACATTGTTCCCATATTATTAGCCACTAAACCAATACGAGTAAGTTTGCTTTTGTGCGTCCATGATATACCAGCATCCGCCAATAATCCAACTGAAGCATATTGATAAAAATTAGAATTTACCAACTTTAGATTTATTCCATAACTCCATTGTTGTATATATTTTTTACTCCAAGCTATAAAAAAAGCAGTTTCAGCAGCACTAAAATTACCTGTTATATCACCGTTTACATTTGCCTCAATAAAATCACCGTAATTGATATATTTTGCGCCCAAAGCCAATTGACCATATTTTTTTAACGAAAAACTATAAGCAGCAAATCCGTAATTGATATCCGATAAATAATTGGTGTAACTAACATCTGCACGTAAATTGTGAGTACTATCTAATAACGATGGATTAAAATAAACCATTTCTAAATCCGATTGTAAATGCGAAACATTTACACCACTTAAAGCAGCTAATTTTGGCGAAGAAACCGTATGTAAAAATTGATAACTCGATCTACCACCTATTTGAGCTTTGGTAGCAAAAGAAATTATCCATAAAAGTTGAAAAAGAAATATTTTACGCATCTAAATTATTAGCTTGGTAATTTTTAAAAAACTAAAAATACTCAATCAACTTGATTTATTGTAATTTATTGTTCGATTTTTACAATTTTTCCCTTAATTCCTAAATATTTTAAGTTTTATAGGCTAACAATTTTTTAATTTTAAAAATATGTGCCTATATTTGCATTGTTCTTTAAAATTATGATGGTCGCGTGGCCGAGTGGCTAGGCAGAGCTCTGCAAAAGCTTGTACGGCGGTTCGAATCCGTCCGCGACCTCAATTTTTCCAAACCCATAAAAAATCCCTAAAAATATTAATAATCTATAAATCAATAACTTATATTTTATTTGTACTTTTATTTGGGTTTTTTTTTGAATTTATTTGAATTAATGTTTTTCTTTGCAGATTGAAACTTTAAAATTTTTATACTATGTCTGATATTGCATCAAGAGTAAAAGCGATCATTGTTGATAAATTAGGTGTTGACGAAAGCGAAGTAACTAACGAAGCTAGCTTCACTAACGATTTAGGAGCTGATTCATTAGATACAGTTGAGTTAATTATGGAATTCGAGAAAGAATTTAATATTGCAATTCCTGATGATCAAGCTGAAAAAATTGCTACAGTAGGTGATGCTGTTTCTTATATCGAAGGAAACGCAAAATAGTAATTAATATTTTTTAAATGGAGTTAAAAAGAGTTGTTGTTACGGGCTTAGGCGCGTTAACTCCTCTTGGAAACAACTTGTCGTCGTATTGGCAAGGCTTACAAAATGGTGTTAGTGGTGCTGCAAGGATTACTTATTTTAATCCAGAATTGCACAAAACTCAGTTTGCTTGTGAGTTAAAAAACTTTGATATTACGCAGTTTGTGGACCGCAAGGACATTAAGCGTATGGATAAGTTTAGCCAGTACGCCATGGTAGTAACCGACGAGGCAATCCAAGATGCAGGGTTAATTGAAGGTAATTTTAATCCTGATAGGGTTGGAGTTATTTGGGGTTCGGGTATTGGAGGTTTAGAAACTTTTCAAGACGAAGCCGCAGGTTTGGAAAGAAATCGTGCGAACGGTTTAGGGCCGCGTTTTAACCCTTTTTTCATTCCTAAGATGATTGTAGATATTGCTGCGGGTAATATCTCCATAAAACATGGTTTCAGAGGGCCTAACTTTGCAACCGTATCTGCTTGTGCTTCTAGTAGTCATGCAATGATTGATGCCTTTAATTATATTCGATTAGGTATGGCTGATGTAATTGTTACTGGAGGTTCTGAAGCAGCTGTTAACGAAACTGGTATTGGTGGTTTTAATGCTTGTCAGGCATTATCTACACGAAATGATTCTCCAGAAACAGCTTCTCGTCCTTTTGATAAAGACAGAGATGGTTTTGTTTTAGGAGAAGGTGCTGGTGCCATAATTGTGGAAGAATTAGAGCATGCGATTAAACGTGGTGCTAAAATTTATGCCGAAATTGTTGGAGGTGGAATGACGGCGGATGCTTATCATTTAACTGCACCACATCCCGAAGGTTTAGGGGCTAAAAATGTAATGATTAATGCATTACGCGATGCGCAACTTAAATTGGAGGATATCGATTATATCAATGTTCATGGTACATCAACACCTTTGGGTGATGTTGCCGAGTTAAAAGCTATACAATCTGTGTTTGGTGATCACGCTTATAAGTTAAATATTAGTTCTACAAAATCAATGACTGGTCACTTATTAGGTGCAGCAGGTGCAATTGAATCGATAGCAACTATTTTAGCTGTTAAGGAGGATTTTATTCCGCCAACCATCAATCACTTTACAGATGACGATTTAATTGATAGTAAATTGAATTTAACTTTCAATGAGGGACAAAAACGAGTGGTTAATGCAGCATTAACAAATACATTTGGTTTTGGTGGACACAATGCTAGTATTGTGATTAAAAAATTTAAATAGTTTGGTAAAGCCTCGTTTCATAAGTTTTTTTCGAAAGAAAAAACCCTTTGAAAAAAAAATTAAAAACATCGTTGGGTATAAACCTAACGATGTTTTTTTGTTTCAATTAGCCATGGTACACAAATCTGTAGTGTACGACTCTACTTTTCCATACGAAAAAAGTAACGAACGTTTGGAATTATTAGGTGATGCTGTTTTAGGTATGTTGGTTGCCGAGTATTTATATGATCATTTCCCAGATAAAAACGAAGGTGATTTAACAAAAATGCGTTCCTTAATTGTTAGTAGAACCAATTTAAATAAAATTGCTATTCATTTGGGATTAAACGACCTTTTAATAAGTAACCAAAAAGGTATTTTTAACACCGATAGTGTTTACGGTAATGCTTTTGAAGCCTTAGTGGGCGCTATTTATTTAGATGCAGGATTAAAGCGTACCAAAAAATTTATTTATGCTTTATTTAAAACGCATATTAATTTAGAGGAATTGATTCATCAGGACCCTAATTATAAATCTCGATTAATTGAATGGGCACAGGCTGCAAAAGTTGAATACTTATTTGAAACTAAAGAGATAAATAGGGATGGGCGCGACCAAATTTTTGAGTGTAAATTGTTTTTGGATAAAGAAATTGCATCTAGTGCAATTGCCAAAAACAAAAAAAAGGCCGAACAAAATGCTGCCTTCGAATTTTTTAAAAGTAAAGGAAATATTTAAAAAGCTTTCTTTCGAATTTCGAAAAGTATATCGCAAATACCAGTTCATTTAATAATGCTTACTTATTTGAAATAAATTTTTTAATTTCTTTATTAAAATAACTTCTAATTATGTTTTTTTTATTATCTTAAATCAGCTAAGTTTAACTAAGTTAATTTAATAATTATTTATATGAAAAATATTTTTCTATACATCTCAATTTTAATTGGTTTCAGTTCTTTTTCACAAGTTGTTTACCCTGGAACTCCAACAATAGGAACAGCTGAAATTGTATTTGATTATTCAAGCTCCAAATGTAACTTAGACGATTTACCGGATGTGCCAGCAAGGGCATTTCGAGATGCAAATGGAAAAATTAATTTAATTGCCTCACATTATACAAATTGGAGAATGATTGGTAATAGTTTTACTTCTTTAATAAAAGATTGTAATTCTATCATGAGTTCTGATGAAGATTCTGACCCTGCTAAATTCAATAATAAAGAATGGATTAATGCTACATATACAACAGATGGAAAAACCATTCATGCATTGATTCATAATGAATATGTCCCATGTGGAAATTGGAATAATTGCTGGTATAATAGTATTACTTATGCAACTTCTTTAGATAGTGGAAGAACATATTCACATATTAGTGCGCCTAATCATTTAGTTGCAGCTTCTCCATACCAATCTCCTTATCCTTCAACCCATAGTCCTTTTGGAATATTTGGAGGATCCAACATTATTGAAAAAGATGGTTACTATTATAAATTGGTTCAAATAGAGGCTTATCAAGAGCAAGAATATGGAGTGGGGGTTTTAAGAACAAATGACATAAGTGATCCTAAGAGTTGGAGAGGATGGGACGGAGAAGGTTTTAATGTTGTTTTTGTGAATCCATATATTGAAACAGGTTATAATGTTTCGGATAAATTATTAGCTCCTGTATCTAGAAATCGAATTGGTAAAATGTGCGCGAGTTTAACATACAATACGTATTTTGAAAAATTTATGGTTGTAGATTATACTGTAGGTGAAATTAACGGACAACTTAAATATGGTTTTTATTATTCCTTATCTGATGATTTAATTAATTGGTCGACAAAACGAATTATATATCAATTTAATAGTTCAACTTGGTCTGCTGGAGGAAATAATTACCCTTCAATAATTGATCACGATGATCAAACTAGAAATTTTGAAAGACCAGATGAAACAGTATACTTATATTTCACTAAATGGAATAGTGGTTTAGATAGGGATTTAATGAGAATTCCTGTAACGTTTAAAAAGGAAGTTGTAACAAAATTTACTGTAAATAGCACAAATAATGGAGGGGATGCAACACCTGGCGATGGGATTTGTAGAACAACAGGTAATGTTTGTACTTTAAGAGCTGCTATAGAGGAAGCTAACGCCAGACCTCCTTATAATGGTTATGATACAATACCAATTACAATTCAATTTGGTATATCAGGAAGTGGGGTAAAAACTATAAAACCTAACAGTTATTTACCAGAAGTATTTTTTCCATTAACTATTGATGGATTTAGTCAAACTGGAGGAATAGCTAATACGAATGATTTTGATAAAGGATTAAATTGTGTTGTTACCGTAGAATTAAATGCAGAAGATGGAGGTGCGCACGCTTTAGCATTTCATTGCGGAAAAAATACCATTAAAGGAATGTCTATTTATAATGGAAATATAGATTTTTTGTATGAGGAAGGTTATTCAAAAAGCGAAGGTAATAATACTATTGAAGGATGTTATATTGGTATAGGTTCCGATGGATTAACCCCATATTTTGGAGCAATAAATATAAATAATCAAAATAATAATTTAATTGGAGGTAGGAATAATGCTTCTAGAAATTTAATTGCAGGTGGAATTAGTATTAAAAACAGTAAAAATAATATAATAAAGAATAATTATATTGGGTCGGATTTCACAGGAATGAATTCGTCTGGAGCAAATCAACATGGTATTTTCTTAGATGATTCAACAGAATTTACCATAATAGGAGGAACAGAAATGATGGATAAAAACCTGATTTCGGGTAATAATCGTGGAATATTTTTATCCGGAGCAAACTGTAAAAACAACGAAATTTATGCTAATTACATTGGAATTGCTGTTGACGGTTTATCAGCATTAGGAAATAATGGAGCAGGAATTTTCCTAGAAAACTTTACTAACTTTAATATTATAGGTAAACCAGAATTCGGAAATATTATAACTGATAATTCTAATGATGAAGCAGGAATTTGGATTGATGAATCATCAAACAATACTATTCATTCTAATTTTATAGGTACTAATGCTTCAAAAGCTGAGAGATTAGGTAATGGAGCTATTGGGAATATTTCGGCAGGAATTATATTAACCGGAAATGGAAGTAAGGATAATAAAATTGGTGGATTAACCGAAAATGAGGGAAATATAATTGCTTATAATAGTGGGCATGGAATAGCATTTTTTAGCGATGCTGGAGAAGGAAATTCTATTTTTTCTAATTTAATATTTGAAAATGAAGGAATGGCAATTGATTTAGGTGGAGACAATTATCTAAATCCTAACGACGA
>JBEEPA010000314.1:0-3911 GCA_041191385.1 Bacteroidota bacterium
GAGGCAATTCGTGATTTTGTTTTACTGCCTCCAAATCAGTCCATTTTTCTTTGTAATTTACAAATTTAACCTTTACTTCCATCATTGTTTATCTGCTAAACTCAACCATTTAAAAGTTACCTCTTCAATTGTAGTTAAAACCTCAGCCAATTGTTTGCTTAAATCGTTTAAAACTGCACCGTTAGATTGTAAAATTTCTGATTCTAAAGTAGATTTTTTTATCTCTAAATTTTCTAAATCTTTCTCTAATTTTTCCAATTCTTGTTTTTCCTTAAACGTTAGGGTTGTTTTCGTTTTAACTTCCTTAACTTCAACTGGTTTTTCAACTGTTTTGCTTGTATTTTTTAAATTTTTCTTTTCTTCCAATTGCACTGCTCTAAAACTAGTATAACTACCCGGGAAATCCTCAATTTTACCTTCGCCTTTATACACTAATAAATGATCTACAATTCTGTCTAAAAAATACCTATCATGCGAAACCACTAATACACACCCTTCAAAACCAATTAAATAATCTTCTAAAGCAGCTAAAGTTACTAAATCTAAATCGTTGGTAGGTTCATCTAAAATTAAAAAATTGGGTGCATCCATCAATACACGAACTAAGTTTAAACGTTTGCGCTCGCCTCCACTTAATTTGCTTACTAAACTGTATTGTTTAGAAGGCGAAAAGTTAAAGTTTTGCAACATTTGCGAAGCCGAAATAGTTTCGCCATTTTGCATAGGGATATATTCTGCAACATCTTTCACAACATCAATCACTTTCATATCTTCCCTAAAGTTTAAACCTTTTTGGGTGTAATAGCCAATTTTAACAGTATCTCCAACCTCTATTGTACCTGTAAAATCATTATCTAATCCAGCAATAATATTTAATAAAGTACTTTTTCCAGCCCCGTTTTCACCCACAATACCCACTTTTTCGGAACGTTGAAACTGATAGGTAAAGTTGTTTAAAATCACACGCTCACCAAAATTTTTACAAATATCTTCCAAAACAATAATTTTTTTGCCCAAACGCGACATGTTTCCGGCTATATCCAATTTTTGTTTTTCAATTTTAGATTTTGCTACTTTTTCCAAATCATGTGCTGCTTCAATTCTGCTTTTACTTTTAGTACCTCGCGCTTTTGGCATTCTGCGCAACCATTCCAACTCTTTGGTAAATAAGTTTTTAGCTTTTTTTATAGTACTTGCCATTTGTTCTTCACGTTCGGCTTTTTTATTTAAAAAGTATTCGTAATTTCCCGCGTAAGTAAAACCACCTTCAGGTGTTAATTCGATAATTTTATCACAAACATTATCTAAAAAATATCTATCGTGGGTAATTAAAAAAAATGTTATATGCGTATCGGCTAAAAATTGCTCTAACCACTCCACCATGTTAAAATCTAGGTGGTTAGTGGGCTCATCTAAAAACAATAAATCGGGTTGTTCAATTAAACATTTTGCCAAAGCTAAACGTCTTTTTTCTCCTCCCGAAAATTTATCTATTATCAATGAAGCATCTTCAAAACCTAAATTTTGTAAAACTTCTTTAATTCGGGCTTCTACTTCCCAAGCATTTGTAGCTTCCATTTCGTTCATTAAATTTTCGAAACGCACTCCACTCAAATCACCTGATGCCAATAGCTCGTCGTACTCTTTAACCAATAAAATTTGCTGGTGTTTGGAAGTAAAAATATAATCGCGAATGGTAAAACCTAAAGGAATTTCGGGGTTTTGATCCAAAAAAGAAATATTAATACCATCTCGGTAAGCATAATTTCCTTTATCTTGAATATCTAAACCTTGTAAAATATTAATTAGTGTAGTTTTACCCGATCCGTTTTGTGCTACTAATGCACATTTATCCCCTTTATCAATTCCAAAAGATAAATTGGTAAACAATGGGAATTCTCCAAAGGATTTTGCTAAATTTTCTACTGATAATAAATTCATTTACAATATATTAATTTTGTTTTGTAAACACTACCGATAAGGCAATGTAGCTTAGCATAGTAAGTGGTAAAACATACACTATAGATAATGCTAAATAGCTCAAAAACAAAACGATGAGTATAATTTGAGGAATGTAATTACTTATTTTTTTTCCTTTTAATTTTAAAGATAGCATTGGTATTTTACTTACCATTAAATAGGAAAATAGTAGAGTAACTGCAATTAAAAAACCTATGGATTGTGTGATTTCCAAAATAGAATGTGTATTTGGTAATGTTACCCAAAAAATTGGAAAACTTAAAAAAAACAAAGTGTTTGCTGGTGTTGGTAAACCAATAAAACCTTTTACATTGCTACTTAAAGTATTAAAAATTGCTAATCGAATGGCAGAAAATATGGTAATTACAAATCCAAAAAAAGGCAAAAATTGTTTTTGTTCCAACAATTGGTTAAAATCATTTATTTCTAAAGCTCTTAAAAATGCGGTGTACATTATAATTCCTGGAACAAAACCAAAGGAAACTACATCTGCCAAACTGTCTAATTCTTTTCCAAAATCGCCTGTTACTTTTAATGCGCGGGCAACTAAACCATCTAAAAAATCGCAAAATGCACCAATCAATACCAACACAATTCCAAGTATATATTGCTGATTTAAAAACGAAAGTACAGCAATACAGCCACTTAATAAATTAAGAGATGTAAGCAAATTTGGCCAAATTATTTTAGGATTTTTAAAAACCAACATACTTAATACAATTCGCCAAAATGTTCCTTAATACATTGGGTTATTTTTTGGAATTCTAATAAAAATCCATCATGCCCATACAAAGAATCTATTTCGCGGTAAACGGCGTTGCCTAGGTGTCGTGCTAAAAATTTTTGCTCGCTCGGCGGACATAATAAATCGCTAGAAATACTAATTACCAAACCTTTTTGTTTAATAGTTTGTAATGCTTCGCGTACATCTGTATATCTGTTTCTGGCAATATTGTGTGTGTCTAAAATCTGCGTTAATTTATAATAAGCTATCGGTGCAAACCTGTCGGCTAATTTTTTACCTTGATATTTCAAATAGGATGTAGCTTTAAAATTATTTACTTTATCCTCGGTATCTTCACTTTGGTTACGATGATAAATTTCATGATTTCTATAAAACAACAATCCAATTTGTCGGGCTGCTTTTATTCCTTCTATTCCTGCTTTTTCATGTCTTTCCCCCCAAGTTTTATCCAACTCTATTGCCGAACGATGCGCAGTATGTATAGCTATTCCCCACGGACTTTCTTTTGCGCTGGTAACTGATACACAGTAGTTTTCGATAGTTTCCGGTTCCATCATCAACCACTCTAAAACTTGATAACCTCCACAACTTCCACCAATAGCCATTTTGATTTTTTCGATACCTAAAAATTTCCTCAATTCAATTTGGCTTTGTACAATATCTCTGATAGTTATATCTGGAAAATCGTAATAATATGGCTCGTTGGTAAGTGGATTGATAGAATTTGGACCTGTAGATCCATAACAACTTCCTAAAATATTTACACAAATAATAAAATCTTTGGTAGGATCAAAAGCCATTCCTTCACCAATCATTCCTTCCCACCAATCTGCTGCATTTGCAGATGCTGTAAGCGCATGAAAAACCCACACTACATTATCTTTTGCGGCATTTAATTTACCGTAAGTACAATATGCCAATTGCGGATTTTGTAAAAAACCTCCCAATTCCAAATTAAACTTACCTTGTATTGTATAAAATTCCTTTTTCAATTTTTTTCGCAATGAGCAACAAAATTAGAAAAAACATTTGTATTTACCTTAACACAACTTTGTATTTATTTATATTTTGTAAATTTTGGGTAAATGGATTGTAAAATGTGTATTTTAGCAATCTGAAAAATTAATATTTGATAAATATGAAAGTTGTTTTAACCAGAAAAAACGAAGCTGTACACTTTGAAGCT
>JBEEPA010000315.1:0-2862 GCA_041191385.1 Bacteroidota bacterium
TACATCACAGTTGGCAAGCCTTGTTCGTTTATCTTATTGTCAGAAAAGTATTGAGTTAAAATATTTTCTATTTGTGAAATGATGGATTTGTTGGTCTGACTTCGTGTTATTAGTTGTCTGCCATAAAAGCGTTGACAATAACTCAACAATAATTCAATGGTTGAAACGATAATTTGTTGACTGTGAATATCAATATTTTCTTGTAGTTCGTTTTGAATTTTTTGAATTAATTCAAAAAAAATATTCTTTTCTTTGTCAGAAAGGTGCAAGGCTTCTGAAACTTCATAATAAAAAAAACCAAAGTCTTTTATTTTTTCGTTTAGTGAAGTAGAGCGAATTAAATCGGTATGAAAAAATAAACCCCAACCCATTTTATCTTCTCTTTCTTCTATTTCATTGTCTATTTCAATGGTTTGGTTAGGTGCTATACAAATGAGGTTTCCGTCTTGAAAATCTATGGTTTTTCTACCATATTTAATATGGTTCTTGCAATAGTTCTTGAACATAATAGAATAGAAGTCGGTCGTGATTTTAGTATTCTGCTCTACTTGCTCAGTAACTTTACTAAAATCCAAAACAGCCACTAATGGGTGTTGACTATTCCCTAAATTAAATAATTTATGTAAGTCGGCAATGCTTTGAAGTTGTATTATTTCGCTCATATTTTTTCAACTAATTCTTGTAAATATACAATATAAATATGCCCTCGTCTTTCAGCAAAAAAATCTAAACACAAAACAATACTGGCTTGGATAAATAAACCAAGTCCAATTCCTCTCCAAAATGTGTCATTCATAGAACTATACATCAATACAATGCCTAAAATGATTAATGCAATTTCTACATATCTATAAATCACAAAATTGCTCAATACTTTTTCCATTCGAGGAATTTCAATTGTTTTTACACTTTGGGATTCTTTTTGAATAAAAGTTTCAACACGTGCAATGTCTTTTGGGCTTCTGATAACTATGGTATAACCGACTATAAACTCTAATAAAGCAACAATAATAAAAGGTATGGCAACACCTTTCCAAAAAGAGGTTTTCAAAGCAAAAATGAAATAGAGAGCCATTGCCAAAGCAATGACTCCTATTAGTATGAAAATATAGCTTTCGGCTTTTTCTCCATTAAAATATTTTACAACAGGATTCATATTTACAATGTTTTACAGTCCAAATTGTGATTTAATACCACCTATAAATGTAGCGTCATCATATTGTTGACGGTTTGCAATAAGCATTTTTGCATCTTCACCGGCTGTATATCGCAATTGGTTTTTGCCATCAGTAGCCGCTTCAAAAATTACTTCTGCAACAATACTTGAAGGTGACGCATTCTGTGCCATTGTTGGCATTGCTGTCATCAATGCACCTACAATGTTTTGGTATTCAGATATATTTTCATCATTGCTGAAATCGAATGACCTACCTCCAAAATCAGTCGCTATCATACCTGGTTCTACAATTTTTACTTGTCCACCAAATTGCTCTACTTCATAGTTGAGTGATTCGGAAATACCTTCAACTGCAAATTTTGTCCCGTGATACAACGAACCTAATGGAAAAGTCATTTTGCCACCAATAGAGGAAATATTGATAATTATTCCCTTTTTGTTTTGTCTAAAATGTGGTAAAACGGTTTGGGTAACATCTAAAAGCCCAATAACATTAGTGTTGAATTGGCGTAAAATTTTGTCCCTGCTAAATGCTTCTAATGGTCCATAAGCACCATAACCTGCATTATTAAGCAATACGTCAATATTTCCAAATTTTTGAATTCCGTCCTTAAATGCTTTTTGAATAGAATCCACATCTAAAACATCAAGTCTGGCAACTAAAACATTGTCTAATTGACTTAATTCTGTTTCGTTTTCTGGATTTCGCATCGTAGCAATTACATTCCAACCCTTTGACTGAAATAATTTTGCAGTTTCTTTTCCTATACCACTGCTTGCACCTGTAATTAAAATTGTCTTGTTCATTTTTTTATGAATTTAAAATTAAGGTGCAAAGTTGTCAATTTAGTTCATCTGTCAAATAATACAAATTCGGGTTGTTTGTATTCTTTTTACGGATTGTCGGTTTAAGCTTACTGCTAACATCCCAGTTCCCGATAGCGGGTATTAAAACTTGCGGGTATTTTTTTATTACTACAAGCAGGTTTATTATTACAAAAAAGTAGGTTTTAATTTCTTCAAAATTAAATTAAAAATCCATTTTATCAAATTTTGGTTTACAAAATATATTTTTTGTAAACATTTGTATTTACTTTGTTTTATTTTTTAAAAATTCATTACAATGTTTTGTCCTAAATAAAAAGCTTAAAAGTTAAAACCTAACCTCGGAGCTTTTATACTGCTTTTGTGTATTACTCGGATATATGTTATGCATTCGTGCTTTTATTTTTCTTAATCATTTTTAAGTCAGCGTACAGATAAATTACAGCTATTGATATAAGAAAAATTTTTAAGATTTTTATTTGAAAAATAAAAATTTTGCGCCAAAAGATAGTTTTTTAGCCAGTGTGCTTTTTGGATCAATTGCACGCCAAAAAGGAGTGAAGTTTTTGTATAGAAAAATCTTGATTTAGATTATTGTAGTTTGCTTCGGCTACAATTCTTAAAAAAATTCTAGTTGTAACCGGATAAGTATAATCTGCTTGGTATTCAATCGCTAAATCGTTTCTTAAAGTTTTTAATTGTATTTGTTTTCCAAAAGGAATTTTTTCGATATAATTGGAAATAATTTTAGGATTTGCAATAAACAAAAAATGAATACTTTTAAAATAACTTAAAAGATAAACCAGCTCTGATTATTAATCCTTTATTTAAATGTTCTCCAATTGAATATCCAGCTGATT
>JBEEPA010000316.1:0-2953 GCA_041191385.1 Bacteroidota bacterium
GGCATTAGATTTAGCCTATGTAGCTTGTGGTAGATTTGATGCTTTTTATGAGTACAGTTTAAATTCTTGGGATGTAGCTGCTGGAGCACTGATTGTTCAACAAGCTGGTGGTGTGGTAAAAGATTTTAAAGGAGGAGAAGATTTTGTGTTTGGCAAAGAAATTATTGCCTCTAGTCCGATGGTTTATAAAGATTTGCAAAATTATATAGATAGAGATTTTAATCATGCGTAATGTTCTAATTGTATTATTGTTTTTTATTTTCGGTTCAATTTACGCTCAAGAATCCTCCATTTATCTTTTAAAATTACAGGATGAAATTGATGCGCCTGCTTGGCGAAAAGTGAAATTGGCTTTAGCAGAGGCTAAACAAAAAAAAGTAAAAGTTTTTGTTTTAAACTTAAATACTTACGGAGGAAGAGTTGATTTTGCAGATTCTATCCGCTCTGCTTTATTGTCTTTTAGTATGCCTACTTGTGTTTTTATTGAAGAAAATGCAGCTTCTGCTGGAGCGTTAATTTCTATTGCTTGCGATAGTATTTATATGTCGCCTGGAGCAACAATAGGAGCAGCAACGGTTGTGGATGGACAAGGAGAAGTGGCACCCGAAAAATATCAATCTTTTTTTAGAGGGAAAATGCGCGCAACAGCAATTGCTAATAAACGAAATCCTGAAATTGCCCAAGCAATGGTTGATCCTAGTATTGTAGTGGAAGGAGTTGTTGATGATAAAACACTAATTACTTTTACTACAGATGAAGCAATAAAAAATGGATTTTGTGAAGGTAAATTTGATAATGTTACTGAAATGATTGCGAATAAATTTCCTAACTATACTGTTCTGGAGCACCAAACAACAGTAACCGAAAGTATAATTTTATTTTTAATACATCCAGCTGTTAGTGGTTTTTTAATCATGTTGATTATTGGAGGGATATATTTTGAGTTACAAACACCTGGCGTAGGTTTTCCAATTATTATCGCTATTTCGGCAGCTGTAGCATTTTTTGCACCACATTATTTACAAGGGTTAGCAAACAATATGGAATTAATAATTTTTATAGTTGGATTATTGTTGCTGGTTGTAGAAGTTTTTGTGTTACCAGGTTTTGGAATTGCAGGAATTTTAGGAATTTTGTTGTTAATTAGCGGATTAGCTTTAAGTTTGTTCCCTATAGTTTCTAGTCCGGAGTTGGGCTGGATTTTACCTAATATAAGTGTTGTTATGAATTCATTTGCAATTGTATCGATTTGTATTGTTTTAGCATTAATTCTAAGTTTTTATTTGTCTAAAAAATTATTAACTAAACGCAATTTTTTATCGGATAGCGCCGTTTTAACAGCCGATGGTAAGGATTATAAAGTAATTTTATCCAATAAGTTTACAAACGAAGAATTGATAGGTAAACAAGGAGAAACTATTAGTGTTTTAATGCCGGGAGGAAAAGTTGTTGTGGATAGCGAAACCTTTGATTCAATAGCTTTATCTGGCTATATTGAAAAAGGGAAAAGGATAGAAGTGGTTAAAATATCCAATACGCAATTGGTTGTAAAAGAAATAATTTAGTGAGATTTAGCGGATTTTTTACCATCAAATAAATTTTTAAATGTACTTTTGTGGCATGATTAAAAAATTGAGTTTTTATTTAGTTGCTTTGTTGTTGGCTTTTTCATCATGTAAAAGTAACTACGATAAGGCATTAAAATCTGGTACGGCTGAGGTTAGAGAAGAATTAGCATGGAAATACTTTGAAAATAAAAAGTATTTTAAAGCAAGTCCGTTATTTAAATCCTTATTAAATGATTATGCAAATTCACCAAAACTAGAAAAAATATTTTTTCATTATGTTTTATCGGATTTTTACGTAAAAGATTATTACAATACAGCCTACGAGTTTAAAAAATTAGCACAAAGATTTCCAAGAGGAGAATATACCGAGAAGGCATATTATTATGCATCCTTATCTTATTACCATTTATCGCCAAACTATTATTTAGATCAGGAATATACCAAAAGAACTTTAGAAGATTTTCAATTGTTTTTAGATAGATATCCTAAAAGTGATTTCGCTAAAGATGTGAATTTAAAAATTGATGAATTACAACAAAAATTAGAAAAAAAGGCATTTAATCACGCTAATTTGTACTACAGAACAGGGTATTATAACTCGGCAGTTATTGCATTTCAATCCTACATCGATGCTTTTCCAGATGCGAAAAATAGGGATTTTGTAAAATTGTTACAAGTTGAAGCAGCATATAAATATGCAGATAAAAGTATTGAGTATAAAAAAATTGATAGGTTTGAAAGTGCATTAAAATATGCAAATACTTTTCTTGCTCAAATTGATAAAAACCCAAGTGGAGAAAGACCAAGATTAAGAAATCAATTGTATGAATTAAAAATTAATGCCGAAAATAACATTTCTAAGTTAAAATATAGTGTTCCACAGTATTACTTTAGAAGAAAAAACTACACATTGGCAGTGGATGAATGGAGAAAACTTTTAAAAGTTGTTTCATCGGATGAAATTGGTGATGTGGAAGATAAAATTTTAAATGCTTTATATCTAAAAGCTTTTACATCGGATATTAAGTTTAAAATTGAAAATTATAACGCATTTGTAAACGAGTTTGAAAATATAAGAACTGCTGATTTACGTACAAAGTATCAAACCCAAATTAATTTAGCGGAACAAGAATTATCCAATTTAGTTTATAAAGTTCCTGTTGAATTAAATGTACAAGGAAGATATGCGGAATCAAGAGACTTTGCGAAAGCTTATTTAGATTCTTCAAATAAATTAAATCCAACTGTTTTAGATATTTGGAGAAAATCTACTTTAGATTTATCAACTGTTGTAAGTGCTGATGCTGCAGAGCCATTATTAATTGAATTAACAGAAGATGCAAGATTAAATGGAAGTAACAAATATGCAGATAGAGCATCGATAA
>JBEEPA010000317.1:0-2836 GCA_041191385.1 Bacteroidota bacterium
ATAAAAAAGTTTTAGAAAAATTAGGAAATGATAAAGGAAACTGGCTGAGTAATACACTTTTTAAAGCGTGTAATTGATTGTTTTTTAGGAGGTTACTCCCCCCCCCCGCAAATTGGAGAAACAGGCTTGTTGAAGCTAAAATTTGAGTTTAAAAACTGCATAGTGTTTTGTATTAAAACATTAATTTGCAAATATATAATTTTTATTAAACCAAGCAAGAAAAAATTACAAAAAAAGAACTAATGTTAGAATAAGATAATATAATATGACTCCCCGTTATTTTACGAAAATTCCCCACTCCGTCCTGCGGACACCTCGCCCGAGGGCAAGGAGTTAGCGGTGTGCTACCGCACTTTTTTTATATTGCTACTGCAATTTTTTAATAGCTTTAGCTATTATTTTTTATGGGAGTGTACGTAACTCCTCTACCATTTTTTTTAGGAGAGGTTTGATATTAAGAATAGAGCAAAGCCCTTTGGCTTTGTGATAAAATAGCTTTAGCTATTATTTTTTATGGGAGTGTACGTAACTCCTCTCCCTTTTTTTGGGAGAGGTGCCCGAAGGGCGGAGAGGGTTTTTTATTTACCCACTTATACCCTTAAAAAAACTACACTTTTTTACACCGCTAAATATTAATTAAAACCCAATTAAATAAACACTTGTAAAGAATTTGTAAACTCAACATCGTCCCCGATTAAAAATATAGAGTAGATAATTGAAATAAATTATCCGTTTGAAATCCTTATTTACTCGCGTTTTTTTCGTTAAAAAACTGTTTGAAATACACGGGCATGGGGGCTTTAAAGGTGATTTCTTTTTTGGTAAATGGATGCAAAATGGTTAATTGCTCGGCATGTAAACACAAACGTTTGTAGCCTTTATCTTTTTTGCCATATACTTTATCGCCTACTACCGGATTTCCTAAATCGGCAAAATGTACTCTAATTTGATTTTTTCTTCCCGTATGTAATTTAATGTTTACCAAACTGTAATCGGCATTTTCTTTTAGTACTTGATACTCTGTTTTGGCAAACTTGGCTTCTTCACTGGCTGTTTTAACCGAAAACACTTTAAACATTTTGTTTTCTAACAAATACGATTCGATTATTCCCTCCTTATTTTTAAGCTTTCCTACCACTACAGCACAATAATTTTTTGTAAAATTTTCCCATTCGCTTTGTAAATATTTTTTTGCATTTTCGCTTTTAGCAAAAACCAAAACACCCGAAGTATCTCTATCTAATCTGTGAACAATAAAAACACGTTCACGCGATTTCGAATTCCCTTTTTTAACATACTCATTCATTAAAAAATAAGCGGTTTTTTCTTTTTCGTTCTCGGATGCCATCGTTAACAAACCGTTTTCTTTATGAACTACAATAATATCTTTATCATCGTACAAAACTGTTAATCCTTTGGGCTGATACTTTTTGGAAGGTTTTTTAAATGGAAGTTCCATTAATTTTTGTGAGATTGGTGAATAAAACGCTAAGGTAGTTTAAAATTTGCAAAATTCAGTAAGCTAATTTAGGGTAAAAATTCATAGATATTTCCGGGCAAGTTTTTAACCCATCCTGTAAGTTCTAAATTAAATAAATGCGCTCCTACTTGTTGTATGGGTTTTTGAAGGTGTAAGGCGATTAATTGCTGACTTAAATTTCCTTTTTGAGTAAGTAATTGTATGATTTGTTTTTCATCGGGATGGAGTCCGTCCTGACTTTTAACCGCAACAATTTCCTTTTTATACAAATTATTTTCCACCCAACCCAACTCGTTGAGTAATTGATTACCAGAGTTTAATATAGTTGCTTTGTTTTTTTCGATTAAATAATTACAGCCTAAACTAAACGTATCGTTCATTCTTCCAGCCACAGCAAAAACTTCTCTGCCATACGATGCCGCAATATCTGCTGTAATTAACGCTCCGCCAGTTATTCCAGCTTCCACCACCACAGTAGCCACACTCATTCCGGCAACAATTCGGTTTCTCTTCGGAAAATTCTCTCTATCGGGATTTGTATTTATGGGGTATTCGGTTAACAAAGCTCCATACTCGGCTATTTGCGCTGCCAATTTACGATTACTTGCAGGATAAATTCTATCTAAACCATGAGCCAATACTGCTGTGGTAGGTAATTTATGGTGTAAAGCCGATTGATGCGCAATGGTATCAATTCCATACGCCAACCCACTAACAATATTTACTTGATGCGGTGCTAAAGATTCGCAAATACGATTTACCGAATACTCTCCATAATGCGACGATTTACGCGAGCCTATCACAGCCATATTTCTATCCGTATTTTTTAAGTTGCCCAACATAAACAACAAAAATGGTGCATCATAACAATCCTTTAATAAGGCAGGAAAATCGTCGCTATCATGCAATAAAACCTTTACTTTTTTTCTTTCGCACCACTCCAATTCGGTGTAAGCCTCCTCCAAAACATTTTTTTTAACCTGTGTATCCGATAACTTCTGAAGTAAATTTGAACCTATACCCGGTATAATTTTTAACTCCTCATAATCCGCCTCAAAAATTTTTTGCGCACTACCAAAATAATCCACCAATAACCTAGCAATAATATTACCAACACCATAAATCCTTGGCAAAGCAATCCTATATATCAACTCCATTGTATAATTTTAAAACAAAAATATAAATTTTAATTTAAAAATAAAATAAATGTTTAATTTGATTTTTAATGGGTATTTTAAAATAATTTTTTGGTTTAATTAGAATTCCTTTGATATTACTCTACTGCTCTGATTTGCTTTGAAAATTGTATCTTTAAGGATTATACCGAATAAAGATTAAAATAAGCTTTTAATTAGT
>JBEEPA010000318.1:0-2886 GCA_041191385.1 Bacteroidota bacterium
TATCTCCAACTATAGTAAATGATGGGCGAAGATTATTGATTTCGCCACAACCAATTTCATATTTAACCAATTTAAAACCACAAAGTACTTTACGTAATAATTACATTCATGAATCTGTAGAGTTTACAAGATTATTTAAAGAACAAGAGGCTAGGAATTTAAGATTTAGTTCGGCATTACGAATGAGTTCAACCTTTCCGTATGTTATGCCAATTGTACATTTGCCATCAGAGCCAGAAATTCAGATAATGGATGCTGGAATTAGAGATAATTTTGGGATGCAAACCACATTAAAATTTTTATATACTTATCGTAAATGGTTAGAAATGAATACAAGTGGCGTAGTTATTTTACAAATTAGAGATTTAGAAAAAAATAAAGAGATAAAAGCAGGTGAAAAAAATACAATCTTGAAAGCTTTAACCGCTCCAGTGGGGAATATTTATAAAAATTTATTTGCTACACAGGATTATACACATGATCAAATGGTTCAATATGCAAGTGAATGGTTTGAGGGAGAAATTGATATCGTGGATATAGTATTGGAGCAAACAGAAGATAAAAATTTATCCCTTAGTTGGCATCTAACTAAAAAGGAAATTGAAATGATTCATCAATCGATAAAAACTAAAAACAATATAGAAGCTCTAAATTTTATTCATAATAAAATAAAATAATTTGTGTTAATACATCATATTTAAACTAGGTTTAAAGTAGCTTAATATAAAACTAAGGTGTTTTACTTATAAATTTATTAAAAACAAAATAATATAAAAACCTTTGAAAATTGAGATAATTGTCTCAAATTTGCAACTCTACTAATTAACTATAACCATAACTAATAAGAAAGGAGCTAAAATGTCTAAGGTATTTACAAATTGTTCAATTTTTACAGGCGAAACATTTGTAGGAAATAAATCTGTAGTAGTAAGTGAAGGAAAAATCAAAGCAATTATCCCAAGTAGTCAAATATCTGGTTATGACGATGTTATTGATTTAAATGGACAATTGTTAGTTCCAGGATTTATCGATTTACAAGTAAATGGAGGAGGCGGCGGATTTTATACGCAAAAAGCAACTGAAGAAAATTATAAAATTGTAAACGATGCTCACCGCGAGTTTGGAACAACTGCATTGTTGCCAACCTTGGTATCAACTTCTTTAGATAATATTATTGCTCAAATAAAAATCACTAAAGAGTTAATGAAAAATCCTGCAAATGGAGTTTTAGGTTTGCATGTTGAAGGTCCTTATTTTAATCCAGACAAAAAAGGTGCACACTCCTTGGATTTTGTTCGAGAAGCAACCGATTATGAAATTGATCAAATTATCGAGCATGGTGTAGGAGTAGTAAAAATATTAACATTGGCGCCAGAGATTGTTTCTTCTAAACATGTTAAAAGATTAGTAGAGGCAGGTATTCCTGTATCAGCGGGGCATACCAATGCAACTTACGAACAAGCAATGGAATCTTTTCATTCAGGAATAACAAAAGTTACTCATTTATACAATGCAATGTCTCAGTTTACATCAAGAGCTCCAGGTATGGTTGGTGCATTTTTAGATTCGGACGATGATGTTTGGGGAGGAATTATTGTGGATGGAGTGCATTGCGATTATGCAGCAGTAAGAATAGCACATAGAGCTAAAAAAGGAAAATTGTTTTTAGTATCAGATGCATCTTTTGTAAAACACCCAATGGATACTTTTGAAATTGATGAATTTAAAATATTTTTTAAAGATGGAAAATATTTAACTGAATCTGGTAACTTGGCGGGATCAGCAATCAGTATGTTAGATTCTGTTCAAAACAGTTTTTTGCATGCAGAAATAGAGTTAGCAGAAACTCTAAAAATGGCATCTGTTTACCCTGCTCAGTTTTTAAAAGTAGATCATGAGTACGGATTTATTAAAGAAGGTTATTATGCAGATTTTGTTGTTTTAGAGAGAGATACACTAAATTTAAAAGCGGTATACAAAGTGGGAGAATACGTAGAAAGCTCCGTGATTGTTAAATAAATAAATATATAAACTTCAAAAAGCCTACAAATTTTATTTGTAGGCTTTTTTGTTTTAGTTCGATAAAAAAAAACTTCTCAGAGGTTTTTTATACTAAAAGATGAAAAAGTTTTCAAAAAAAGCCTTTAGTTTTTATAATTTTCTTTCCTAAAACATAAATAAGTAGTTGGTATTCTATAAATTTGTCGGATTGAGCTTTTAGGCTTAAAAAACGAATATGCAATAATCGATTGTGAAATTATGGGTAATATAAAAGTTTTAAAATTTGGAGGAACATCCGTTGGGAGTGTGGATAGTTTAAAAAGCGTTGTAGAAATTGTGCAACAAGCCAATACAAACGCCACAGTAATTGCAGTAGTATCTGCTTTTGGAGGTATTACCAATCAATTAGTTAGCTGTAGTAACTTGGCTTTAAAAGGAGATGATTCCTATAAAATTATTTTACAAGAATTAGAAAATCGCCATTTCGATGCAATTCGTCAGTTAATAGATATTAACGAGCAAAGCAGCTTAATTGCCTCTGTGAAAGTGATGTTAAATCAGTTAGAAGATATTTTAATTGGTGTTTCTTTAGTACAAGAATTATCTCCAAAAACTTCCGATTTTATTTTGAGTTTTGGAGAGTTATTATCTAGTGTAATTATTTCTAAATTATTAAATTGTAATTGGTTAGATAGCCGTGAAGTGATTGTTACTGATAGCAATTATGGTAATGCCAACGTAGATTTTGAAATTAGTAATCAAAAAATTAAACAATATGTACAACAAAGTGCGCAAAAGTTATTTGTAGCACCGGGTTTTATTTCCAAAACAAAAGATGGTTTTCCATCTACTTTAGGTAGAGGAGGTTCTGATTATACAGCTGCA
>JBEEPA010000319.1:0-5951 GCA_041191385.1 Bacteroidota bacterium
TATTTATAGGATGTTTAATTATCCTTTTTTGGTCTTTTAAATCATCCGAATCAAAAAGCAGTTACGAGGTATTATTTTATAATGTTGAAAATTTGTTTGATACCGAAAATGATAGCTTAAAAAATGATAATGAATTTACGCCAGAAGGGCATAAACAGTGGGATAAATCAAAGTATTTTAATAAAATTAACAACTTAGCAAAGGTAATTGCAGCCAGCTCTAATACTTATCCTGATTTTATTGGTGTTTGTGAAATTGAAAATGAAAAAGTATTAAACGATTTATTTCGTCATCCAATATTACAAAAGCAAAATTATCAAATCGTTCATTTTGATTCTCCTGATTCTAGGGGAATTGATGTTGGTTTTGCATATAAAAACAATAAGTTGAAACTAACTGGTTTTTATGTAATACCATTAAAATTACCCAGTAAACGTGCAACTAGAGATATTTTAATTGTAGAGGGTTTTGTACCCAATAAAAAGGATTCTGTTAGGTTTGTTGTAAACCATTGGCCAAGTAGGTTTGGCGGACAAAAAAAATCTGAAGGAAATAGAATTTATGCAGCTACACAGTTGAATAAAGCTTTGGATTCTATAGCTAAAATTCGTGTAAATTATACAACTATAATTATGGGTGATTTTAATGATACACCACAAGATAAAAGTTTGCAATTATTGCAAAATAATGATTTTACATTTGTTCAGCCAGATATTTCTTCTGGTATTCAAACGATTAAGTGGCAAAAAAAATGGTATATGTACGATGGTTTTTTGGTAAACAACAAATCTTTTAAAAATCAAGTTTTTCAATCTCATATTATTCAGTTTCCATGGATTTTAGTTGAAGATAAAAAGGCTGGATTACAGCCATTTAGAAGTTTTAGAGGACATTTTTATCAAAATGGATTTAGTGATCATTTACCTGTTTTGTTAAAAGTGCAATAATTTTAGTTGATTAAGTTTTAAATTAAATATCTTTGCGGTGGTATGCAAAAAATTATCACTCCCATTTGTATTATTGGTGGAGGTCCTGCAGGATTATTAGCTTCGCTAAATTTATCTAAACATAAAATTCATCATGTTTTGGTAGATAAGTTTGCCTTTCCTCGTGATAAGGTTTGTGGTGAAAATTTCGATGGACGTGTAAAGCATGTTTTTAACCGAATTATTCCTGGTTTTTTTGATGAATTAGAACAAAAAGGAATTATCCAATTTACGCATGAATTTTCTATTCATCTACCAAAAGGTGAAGTGCCGATTCATTATAATCCAGAAGCTACACCCAGAATTTTAGCTAAAAGAATTGATTTTGATGCAGCTTTAATGGATAAAGTTAGGGAATCTGAATTTGTTGAAGTTATCGAAAGTGAATTAGTTCAGGATTTTTATTACGAGGATGATAATATTGTTTTTTTTACTAAAAATTTAGAAGTAAAAGCTTCTTTAGGTTTGGTGGCATGTGGTTATCAAAGTGGTTTAATAAAAAACAGAAAATTAGAAAAACATACTTACATTTTTTCTAGAGCTTATTTTAAAAATATTACTCCAATACACCCTGTTAGAACCATAGAAACATATTATTTTGACAAACCTTATAGATGTTGTTTGTTAATTTGTCCGATACCAAATGGAGAGTTTAACGTTGAGGTTGGAATTAAAAAGGAAGACTATTTACAGTTGAAAATTAGGATGGAGGATTTATTGGATTATTTTATTCAAAATCATCCCGAATTACAACAAAGATTCAATAATGCAATTTGTATTCAAAAACCAAAAGGAGTGCATTTGCCTATTACCACACAACATAAAATTTTTACAGATAAAAATATATTATACCTTGGTGCATCATCTTTTTGTGTAAATCCTATTACAGGAATGGGTGTTGGAAACGCTATGGTTATGGCAGAAGAAGCTTCTAATTTGGCTATTGATTGTGTGAAAGAAAACAATTTTTCGGATAAAAAACTTGGTTTGTACGAAAAATTGATTCGAAAAAGATTACGTAATCCACTGATTGCAAATTATATTGTAAATATTTTTTTCAGGCATTTAAATATTACAGCGCCCATTTTATTGTTTTTAATTCGTACTAAATTGGTAGTGAATTTGTTAAATAAACAAGATTTTTTAAAAAATTTACTCAATCCATTGTATTATTTTAAAACATTGGTTAGGTATAAATAATGCAAACTATATACATTCATATTCCTTTTTGTAAACAAAAATGTCATTATTGTAGTTTTTATTTTTCTACTACTTTCGAAAGTTATCGTGAAAAATTGATTGATGCTTTAATTTTAGAAATTAAACAAAGAAAATCGGAACAGTTAGAAAACATTTCTTCTATCTATTTTGGTGGAGGCTCACCTTCGTTATTAACTAAAATCGAATTTCAAAATATTTTAGAAGCTATTAGAAATAATTATTCTTTTCAGGATTCTATTGAACAAACATTAGAAATTAATCCTGATGATGTAAATCACGAAAGTATTTTGTTATGGAAATCATTAGGATTTAATCGTTTTAGTATTGGTGTACAATCATTTTTATCTGAAGATTTGCAAATTATGAATCGTGCGCATTCTGCTGATATGGCCCATCTAGCTATACAATTGATGCATAAAAATGAAATAGTAAATTTTTCCATCGATTTGATGTTTGGTTTACCTAATCAAACTCCAGAACGTTGGTTGGATAATTTAAAAATTGCAGTAAATTATGCTATACCTCATTTATCTTGTTATAATTTAACAGTTGAAGAAAAAACTGCTTTAGCTAGTTGGGTTAAAAATGGTAAAACGGTTGTTGCTAATGATATCACATCGGCGGATTTATTTGATCTAACTGTTGATTTTTTAGGTAAAAATAATTACACTCAATACGAAATCAGTAATTATGCTTTACAGGGTTTTTATTCTCAACATAATTCTGCTTATTGGGAACATGCATCTTATATTGGTTTTGGACCTTCGGCACATTCTTATCAAAATGGTATTAGAAGATGGAATATTGCGCATAATGTGCAATATATTAAAGGTGTTAATGAGAATACTAATTTTTACGAATTGGAAATTTTATCAGAAAAAGATATTTTTAATGAGTATTTGTTAACCCAGCTCCGAACAATTAAAGGTTTAAACGTAGATTATCTAAAAAATAGATTTCCTGTTTTTTATGATCAAATAGCTCCAAAATTGATTAAAATGCAATCAAATGGATATTTAAATATTCAATCCAATGTAGTTTTAACACACAATGGAAAATTGTTAGCAGATGATTTAACTGCAGATTTAATGATTATTTAAATATGCCATGAGTTTTTGAATAGCTTTTGCTCTATGACTAACTTTATTTTTTTCTTCCATAGATATTTCTGCAAAAGAATTTTTGTGGTAAATTGATTTAAATAAAGGGTCGTACCCAAAACCTTTTTCTCCTTTTTTTTCTTCTAATATTTCACCTTCAATTTCACCTCTAAAATATTTAGCATCATTTTTATTTATATCATACAAACATATAACACATACAAATTTCGCTTTTCTTTTAGGTGAGTTTTTTAAAGCGTTTAATAGTTTTAAGTTATTTTCTTCATCTGTTGCTTTTTCTCCTGCGTAACGTGCCGAATAAACACCTGGTGCACCATCTAAAGAATCTACACACAAACCGCTATCATCTGCAATACAGTTTATATTATATTTTTGAGCAACAAATTTGGCTTTAATTAATGCGTTTTCTTCAAACGTTTTCCCATTTTCAATAATCTCATCTGTACATCCAATTTCTTTTAAGGATAACCATTCGTATTGTGGAGCAAGCTCTTTTACTTCTTTTAGTTTATTTATATTATTTGTAGCTAATACTATTTTCATTATTCATTATTTTAAATAAAAAAAAGCCGAGTTATTACTCGGCTTTTACTATTATTTTGCATAAGCTGTTGGCGGACCAACTCTGTGCATTGCACATCTAAATCCTATGTAATCTGTAGATTGTCTTTCATCTAAAAATCTTCTAGCACCTGGAGCCATCCAGTAAGTTCTATCTTTCCATGAACCACCTTTGTAAACTCTAGCTCTATCAGATAATAAAGAGTGAACAGCTGTTTCGTACATTAACTTGTTCTTTTTAGCTTCTTCTTTATAGTTTTCGTTTTGATAGTAAACGGAAGATGTAAATTCACCATCTAAAAAGCTAATATTGTCTGCTTTTTTATAGTTTCTTCTATTTACTAAGTCATCTTCAGGTTTATCCACACTAACTTGTCTCATATTCATTCTTCCTAATGAATCTTTCATTTCTAAGAATCCATCATCGTCTTTTTTGTATGTTTGGAAAACATTACCTCTAAAGCCTCTAAATTCATTCATATCTTCTAATGATAAAGGACGGTAAACATCCATTACCCACTCACTTACGTTACCTGCCATTTGATATAAACCGTAATCATTTGGCCAATATGATTTTACAGGTGCAGTAATATCCGCTTTATCATTTAATGCACCAGCAACACCCATTAAATCACCTTTAGCACGCATCGTATTTGCCATAAATTGTCCTTGCCAAACATCTTCTTTGTTTCTTACCCAGTGTCCATTCCAAGGATAAATTCTTCGATCTGTTATACGCTCGTCGGTAGTATTTCCAATTAAACCAATTGCAGCAAATTCCCATTCAGATTCTGTTGGTAAGCGGTAACGAGGTAATAAAATACCATCCTCCATTCTTACTTTTCTTAATTCATTATTCGGGTTTAAGTCGATTAATAAATCCTTCACTAAACCTTCGTATTGTCCTTTTAAATAAGCATCATAGTTAAAGTTATCCTCATCTGTTTGGTTAGGATTTAATTTTAATACACCTTCACGAATTAAAATATATTCGTTCACTCGGTCGGTTCTCCAAACACAATAATCTGTAGCTTGTAACCAATTTATACCAACAACTGGATAGTTTTGGTAAGCAGGATGGCGATAGTACAATTCAACATATGGTTCGTTAAATGCTAACTCATCTCTCCATACTAATGTATCAGGTAAGTTTCTTAAAACAACTTCTGGATAAGATAAACCAAATACTCTTCCTAACCAGTATTCGTACTCTCTCCAATCTACATTTCTAATTTCACTTTCATCCATGTAAAATGATGAAACCGACATGGTACGAGGTACGTTATCCCATTTGTACATTACATCTTGTTCCACACTACCCATGGTAAATCTACCACCTTCAATTAAAACCAAACCTGGTCCGGTTTCTTGTTCGTAGTATGGAATAACTTCAAAACCACCGTTTTTAGGGTCGTTTAAATTACATACAGTATTACCAGAAACCTCTTTTTTACAAGATGATGCAGAAAATAACAACATTGTTATCCCAAACAATGCAGTTGATTTTTTTACAATACTCAATAATTTTTTATTCATAATGTTAGTTTTAAACAATAATCAAATTAAAACGACGGACAGCTCACTGGAACAAACCTTTTCTTTTTAGGTTTACAATCAAACTGTATCGTCATGGATAATTCATGAGAACCAGCAGAAGCGTTACTTAGCTTACTAATAGTTACATCATAACTGTATCCAAATCTAAAATTAGGCATTTGAAAACCCAATAATACTATAAATGCATCTTGATTACGGTACCATAAACCACCCACAACCGGGCCTTTAGTAACATAAACACCTAAATTTAATTGTTGGAAATCACCTTGACGACGGTATAATATGTTTGGAGAAATTGAACTTTCTGGAAGTACATTTTGTCCACTTTTTCTTTTTCTTCTATTTTGAGGAGAATCACTTAATGGGATAACTGCACCTGTGTGTGCTGAAATTTTCATTGGTAGTGGACTATTTCCTCCATTTGTAAATGCTTCGTTTGCATTTAATAAATGATGCGCAGAACCTCCTATATAAAATAATTTACTGTATCCTAAAATACCGGCAG
>JBEEPA010000320.1:0-6920 GCA_041191385.1 Bacteroidota bacterium
CCGAGCTCATTTCGGCTAACTCGTCCCCTGGTAAACATGCAAAAACTGATAGTTTTTGGCTGCTACACTGCGCGCATTGTGGTATAATAAATGATTTTTTTGATTCCATGATTCAAATATCCTAAATCATTCTAAATTTTCAACATGATTTTTATCATATTTTAAAATGATTTTTGAACTTTAATTTACCAAATCTATTAAATAATTTTGACTCATGAACAAAGATAAACCATGTTTTCATTGCGGAGATGAAATTGTAAACGAAATTGTTTACAAGGATAAAAGCTTTTGTTGCGAGGGTTGTAAAGGAGTGTATCAAATCATCAACAATGCTGGATTAGATGATTTTTATCAAATAAATAATACAACTGAAGCTGTAGGAACAAAAGTTGGAACTTCGTATTTGGATAGTTTACTCGACGAAAAAATTTCAGATAGTTTACTTTCGTATAAAAATAAGGATTACGCCATTGTATCTTTTGTTTTACCAGATGTACATTGTGCTAGCTGTGTTTGGTTGTTGGAACGATTAAATAAATTAAATACAAATATCATACATTCCGAAATTCAGTTTTTAAAAAAACGTGTTACTATACGTTACGATTATCATAAAGTGTCCTTGTTTGAAGTTGCACAATTGTTGCAAAAAATTGGCTATCCTCCTCAGTTTTACAGGGGCGAAACCAAAAAAAAGGATAAAAGTTTACTAATTAAAATTGGTGTTGCGGGTTTTTGTTTTGGAAATGTGATGTTGTTGAGTTTTCCCGATTATGTATCGGAATTTACCGATTTACAACTGAAAGATTTTTTTGCCTATTTAAGTATTTTATTGTCTCTCCCAGTACTTTTTTACTGTGCCAATATATTTTATAAAAATGTGTATTTAGGTTTTAAATCTAAACGTTTATCCATTGATTTCCCAATTGTTTTGGGAATTATAGCTTTGTTTAGCAGGAGTTTATATGATATCTTTATACTCAATGAACCAGGTTATTTAGATAGTTTCACAGGTTTGATTTTCTTTTTATTACTAGGAAAATGGTTTCAGAGTAAAGTTTTTGATGAATTATCATTTGAGCGTAATGCGCAAGATTATTTACCTTTAGCAATTCTTAAAAAAAACGAAAACGATTTTACAATTACACCCTTAGACTCAATAAAAATTGGGGATACAATTAAGGTGCGTAAAAACGAAATTATACCTTTTGATGGCGTAATTTTAAGCAACAATGCCTTAATTGATTATTCGTTTATTACTGGAGAAGTTTTACCCGAAGAAAAACTTAAAAATGAAAATATTTTTTGTGGCGGAAAAGTAGTGGGGAATGATATTGAAATTGCTGTAAGCAATACGCAACGCAGCAATTTATTTAGTTTATGGCAAAACAATTCTAGTGATAAAGAAATATCGGATAAATTAATTGTTGCTTTTACAATTATTGTAGTTAGTTTAGGACTTATCGCATTTGCTTATCATTTTAATGAATCGGGTTTTCAAAATGCTTTTATTGCCACTACATCGGTTTGGATAGTAGCTTGTCCCTGTGCCCTGGCTTTGGTACAACCTACTATTTGGGGAACAATAATACGCCGAGTTGCCAAACATGGCATATTTTTAAAATCGGCTAAAGTAGTGGAAAAAATGAAAAATGTGCAAAATATTGTGTTGGACAAGACGGGAACTTTAACAGCTAAAGAATACCAATGTAATTTTGTTCCAAAAGATAATTTAAAGATAAATACAGAAGAAGTTTTTCCTTATATTTACGCCATAGCCAAACAAGCCAATCATCCTTTAGCTGCAATTTTATTACAAAATTTAGCTAAATACAATCAACAAATTAAATTAGATTATTTTGAGGAATTGGATGCACAAGGAATGACAGCACAATGCGCACTGGGAACTTTAAAAATTGGTAAACTAAGTTATTTAAGTTTACCATCCAATAGCAATCAAGAAGGGAAAATCGAAATTTGGGCGCAACTTAATAACGAACTATTGGGTTGTTTTTATATTGCTTTAGAGGATCGTCATCAATTAAACGAAATTTTAATAGCGCTTGGCAAGCACAATCATACTTATTTATTATCGGGCGATCCTAATTTAAATAAAACCAAGTATCAACAATGGATTAAACCCGAAAATATTTTTAGCAATCAAAATCCCAACGACAAAAAAAACAGAGTAGAGGAGTTAAAAAATAACGCCACAACAGTTATGATTGGAGATGGAATTAACGATTCCCTTGCCTTACAAAGTGCAGATGTTGGTTTGGCGGTTGTGGAACAAAATGGTGCGTTTTTCCCAAAATGCGATGGAATTATACTAGGAACTTCCTTACAAAATGTACCCGAAATGATTGAAGGAATTAAAAAAACAAATATCATTCGTAATATTTGTTTCGGATTTTCATTTCTATACAATTCACTAGGCGTTTACCTAGCTTTTAACTTGCAACTAACGCCCTTAACAGCCAGTATTTTAATGCCAGTAAGTACAATAACCGTAATAGGTTTAACTATTTTTTTGGTTAAAAAAAGTTTGCGGTTTAAAGCCTAATCCAAATAATGCAGGCCATTATTTATTTTTTAATAAATCTCTAATTTCGGTTAACAATTGTTCTTGAGCGGGAACGGGTGGAGTAGGAGCTTCAGTTTCTTCCTTCTTTTTAAATCTTTCGGCAGCGCGTAAAACAACAAAAATGAAAAATGAAATAATCACAAAATTTATGATAGCTTGTAATAAATTTCCATAAGTTATTACTGCTGCACCAGCTTCATGAGCTTTAGCTAAATTAGCATATTTACCACCATCTAAGGTGATATATTTTTGAGTAAAATCCACACCACCTGTTAATAATCCCACAATAGGCATAATTACATCACTAACTACGGAGTTTACAATTTTACCAAATGCGCCACCAATTACAACAGCAGTAGCCAAACTAATTACATCTCCTTTAAGTAACGATTTTTTAAAATCTGCAAAAAATCCCATAATTTTTAAATTTTATATAAGGTAAACTTACAATTTTTGTTTAAAAAAACAAAATATTATTTAATAATGATTTTTTCGCCCAAAAACTTAGGTTGTTTATTGGTTAAAACATCCCATAATAGTTTAATTCTTGCAAATTTCTCTCTAAAAAATACAGTTTTAGCATAGTTGAAAGGAACTTTATGCGCATTAAATGCAATGGCATTAATATTTCTTCGGTTGGCTAAAAACAATGCCCTTTCGTTATGAAATTGTTGAGATATAATAGTAACCTCGTTTACTCCAAACACTTTTTTGCATCGTACAACAGAGTCTAAAGTGCGAAAACCCGCATAATCCAAAACTATTTTATTGGAAGGGACACCTTGTTTTATTAAATCTTTACGCATTTGTTTGGGTTCATTATATGTTTCATCGCTATTGTCGCCACTTACCAATATAAAATCTATTTTTCCTGCTTTAAATAAAGCAACAGCAGCATTTATGCGATATTTATAAAATAAATTTTGTTTTCCTCCTTTTGCAAATTTGCTGGTTCCCAATAATAAGCCTACACGGTTGTAAGGCATAGATTGGATATCATTATACAATTGATTTTCTACATCTTTACTCACCCAAAAATCTATGCAAACAATTAATGTAAGCATTACAAAAAGTGTAAAAATTATTTTTTTGTAATATTTTTTGAGCACAATATTTAGTTTAAATCTTTAGCGTATTTTGTTTTTAAAATAAAATATAAAATGATAACACAAATAGGAAATATTATAAAAAATGAAATGGTAAACCAGGATTCTGTAATATTAAATTTGCCATTATCCAAAGATATTTGATCTTGTATGGTTAAAGAATACATTTACTTAATTATTTACGATTTTGAACAACTTTTAAAATTTCATCTTTGGAAAATTTTTTAAAATTTTCCTTAACAAATGTAGTTCCCAAAACACCATCAACTTCTAAACCATAAAACCCCCAATTGTTTTCGGTCATTTCAACCACTAGTTTAATAAACTCATTTTCCCCAACCCAAAGGTCTACAAAAGCCAAATTATTTTTACCTTTTTCTCTTTTAAATCCTATTTTTTTTAATTCAGGAATCATTATCTCTTATTTTTTTTGAGCGCTAAAAGCACAATTGGAACATGTAGTTTTTTTTTGGATAAAATTTTGGTAAAATTTATAGCCCAAATACACAACCGAAATTAATAATAAAAATACACTTAATACAATTTGCATTATTTTAAAATTATAAAAGTTATCCACGAAGCAAAATAAGCCAAAATCCCCATAGATATCAGCTGAAATATTGGCCATTTCCATGTTTGAGTTTCGCGCTTAACAACAGCTAATGTTGCCATACATTGCATTGCAAACACATAAAAAATCATTAAAGACATACCCGAAGCTAGGGTGTAAACTTTTTTTCTATCTAAACGGGAATCATTTTTCATTTTTTCAATCAAACCATCTTCATTATCCTCTTCAACACTGTAAATGGTGGATAAAGTTCCCACAAAAACTTCTCTGGCAGCAAAAGAAGTAATTAATGCAATACCTATTTTCCAATCGTAACCTAAAGGCTCAATTACGGGCTCAATTGTTTTGCCAATAATACCAATGAAGGAATTTTGTAAACGAATAGATGCTTCCTTATTTTCCAATTCTGTAGTTGATAAATCTGAGGATTTTAAATGCTTAATTTCGTTGTCTATTTTATCGTTTACAGGCGAAAATGAAGCTAAAAACCACAATACAATACTAATAGCTAAAATAATTTTACCAGCACCTACAACAAAATCTTTTGTTTTTGTAAATACGGTTACGAATAAATTACGCAAGTTGGGTAAGCTGTAAAATGGCAATTCCAACATAAAAATATCTTTGTTTTTTTCTTTTACAAATAAGTTTAAAATCCAAGCAGAAAATAATGCCATAAAGGTTCCTAGCAAATATAAAAACAATAATGTTAAACCTTTTAAATTGATAAATCCTAAAACATAAACATCAGGAATAACAACAGCAATTAAAATGGTGTAAACAGGAATACGCGCAGAGCAGCTCATAAATGGTGCTACTAAAATACTGATTAATCGGTTTTTTTCGCCGGAGATTGTTCTAGTAGATAAAATTCCAGGAATAGCACAACCTATGCTGCTTACCAAAGGAACAACACTTTTACCGCTTAAACCTAAAGGGCGCATCCATCTATCAAGTAAAAACACAGCCCTGCTCATGTATCCAGTTTCTTCTAAAATACCAATACACAAAAACAAAATAGCAATTTGTGGAATAAAAATTAACACACCGCCTAAACCAGGAATTAAACCCTGAGCAATTAAATCGGTTAAAATACCCGGAGGTAAGGTTTGATTTAAAATATTTGATAAATAGTTAAAATTAGCATCTATCCATTCCATTGGTGTTTCAGAGAGTTTAAAAATGATTTGGAAAATACCAAAAAGAATAGAAAGTAAAATAAAATATCCGCCAATTTTGTGAGTTAAAATTTTATCTAATTTTTTAGTGAATTTAGAACTTTTATCTTCCTCTATTTGTGAAATAACTTTGGATTCGATTTCTTTAGCTTGATAAATTTTATCCAATGTGTCTTTTTCTTTTAATTCGGGTTGATTAGCAAGTTTTTGTAAATACTTTGTATTGTAAGTTTTTGAAAACGAGTTGTTTTCGATAAAATTATCTAAGGAATTTAAAATTATATTTTTATCCGATTTTAATCTTGCGTTGATAGGTAAAATAGTACAATTAGGTAATGATTTTTGTAATTCTTGATAGTTTATTTTTTTACCCATCAACCTCAATTTATCTGTCATGTTTAACAATAAAACGACAGGTAAACCAATTTGCTGTAATTGAAAAAATAATAATAAATTTCGCTGAATTTGGGTCGAATTACAAACAAATAAAACGATATCAGGAAAATCTATATGATTGGAATCTTTTAATATATCAAAAACAACTTTTTCATCTTCGGATTGCGGAAAAATACTATAAGTACCCGGAAAATCGATTATTTCAATCTCGTGATTTTTTGGTGAAAGTATCGAGTGCTTTTTTTTATCCACAGTAACGCCAACAAAATTTCCAACGGGCTGATTTTGGTTGGTAATTAAATTATAAACCGAACTTTTTCCTGTGTTAGGATTACCAATTAAAGCAACTTTATATTGTTTTTTTTCCATTAATCAAGCAATTCAATTTCAACCATCTTAGCCTCAGAATATCTAAGAGATAATAAATAATTATTTACCCAAAATGCCATCGGGCCTTTAGCTAAAGTTTCCAATTCCTTAACAACTTCAACTCCTTCAAACAAACCCATTTCAATCATTTTTAAGCGTAAATCAGTACAAGTTAATTGTTTGATTTTTGCTTTTTTGCCCAAAGGTAATTCACTTAATAACATGGTTAATGTGTTAATTTAAAAATCTAATTCTATCTTTTTTATCTGGTAAAACACAAGCATCTAATTTACCAAAAAATTTATACCTATTTTGAGCAATTAAACTATAACATAAATTAGTTAAAAAATTTGGTAAATAGCCTAAAACATTCAATAATTTGTATGGATATTTAAAATCTTTAGCAATTTGGAAAAATCCTTTAGCGCCAAAGTACAGTTTATTTTTGTGATGGTAAACGATATGTTGTAAATCCTTTGGAAAAGAGCTGAATTTTTTTTTAAAATCTAATGCAGTTTCCCCTTGTAAAGTGGCAAAATACAAGCTTTTATTTTTACTCCATTTCAGCACCAATTGTACAGATTTGTTGCAAAATCCACACTCTCCATCATAAAATAAAATGCTATTTATCATTACTATTTTTTTTGAACTTGTAAATATAAGGAATGATACTACTTTATTTTACAAATCACAATCAAAAAATAAGGATTTATTATAAT
>JBEEPA010000321.1:0-3525 GCA_041191385.1 Bacteroidota bacterium
TCCTTGAATAATTAACGGTAAGCGTTTATTATTAGATTTCCATTTAACTAAGGAATCTTCCAAAAATCTTCTCATAATAAGTATGAATTATGCGATTATAATCACAAATATAGCACTTATCATTGTAAAAAAGCAGTTTCCTTTTTAAATCATTAAAATTTAAAAGCACAGTGTTCAACTAAATTTTATAAGTAATGTTTCTCATAAGCAATCTATTAACATTTTCAAAACTTTGAAATCTCAACTTTTTTAAGCTATTTTTGAGGAAAAAAACCACTAATAAAACTATAATGTTTGGGCAACTTTATGAAACGACTCATTTTGCCAAAACAGTAAAAAAAGCTAAGAAATTATCCAGAATTATATAACTACAAAAAATACATAAGCTAATGACAAACAACGATTGGATTTTAAAAGATAAAAAATATATTTGGCATCCATTTACTCAGGAAAAACTTGCACCTTATAATATTCCGATTGTTAAAGGTAAAAAAGCTTGGTTATATGATGCCGAGGGGAATAAATATTTGGATTTTATTAGTTCATGGTGGGTAAATACTTTAGGGCACTCAAACAAGCATATAAATAAAGCAATTGTACAACAAATTAAACAGTTGGAGCATTGTATTTTTGCTGGGTTTACGCATCCTAAAGCGATAGAATTATCCGAGAAAATTTGTGCTAAACTAGGTGGCGATTTTACAAAAGTATTTTTTAGCGATAATGGCTCTACTGCAAATGAAGTAGCTATAAAAATGGCCATACAATTTTACTACAACAACAATAAAATTAAGCCTAAGGTTATTGCTTTTCACAACAGTTATCATGGTGATACTTTTGGCGCAATGAGTACTTCTAGCCGTAACGAATTTAATGCGCCGTTTCAAAAAAATTTATTTGAGGTATATCATATAGATATTCCTACAGATGAAAATTGGGATGAAGTATTTAAAAAATTTAAAGCCTACATTAAAAATAAAGATGTTGCAGCCTTTGTTTTTGAGCCGCTTTTACAAGGTGTAGCAGGAATGCAAATTTATAAGGCAGATTACTTAAATGAAATGATTAGCTATTGTAAAAAAAATCAAGTTATAACTATTGCAGATGAGGTTTTTACGGGGTTTTATCGTACAGGAACTTTTTTTGCAATCGATCTATTATCCGTTCAGCCAGATATTATTTGTTTATCAAAAGGTTTAACAGCAGGTTATTTGCCTTTAGGTTTAACGGTTACAAATTTGGATATTTACAATGCATTTTACTCCAACGATAAACTAAAAACTTTTTTTCACGGGCATTCCTACACTGGTAATCCGATAAGTTGCGCAGTTGCTTGTGCCAGTTTAAATTTGTTAGAGGATAAAAAAATTCAAACTAAAATTCGAAAAATAAATCAATGGCATCAAAAGTTTGCAAATGATTTTTTAATACATCAACCACAATTTAAAAATATTAGAATTATAGGGACAGTTTTAGCTTTTGATTTTAATAATAACGAAGAAGGAACATATTTTAATACAGCAGGAGATATTTTATATAAATTTTTTATCAACGAAAATATTATTTTACGTCCCTTGGGTAATACTTTATATTTTACGCCACCTTATTGTATTACATCAAATGATTATAAAAAAGTTGTAAATGCTGTAATTAAACTAAGTAAAAATACTTAATTAACAATTTGTACTTTATAACATAACAAGAAATTAATATAAATTTTATTGATGATTTTGTTATATTTAAATTCAAATTTTTTTAAGTGATCAAAACTACAACTGCAAGTATTGAGATTGTTCAAAATCAAAACGTAATTTTAGAAAAAGCTACAACGAAGTCTTTTTTTAAAAAAGCTTATATTTTGGAAAATTCGCTTGCAATAAAACATTTAATTAAAGGTAATGATTTGCCAATTGTAGTGGATTTATCAAAGATTGAAAATATTCCTTTTTTGGGTTTGTATCGCTTTATTCATCAAAAAAAAATGTCAGTTAAAAATCATTTAGTTTTTGTGATGAATTCAAAATATAAATTTAGTTTGTGTAAATTTTTGAATTTATTAATTAAATCAAAAAATAAAGATTTAAAAATTTTTAATTCACGTGAAGATGCAATTAAATGGGTTAGCTCTTATTCAAATAAATCTCAATAAACGTTTAATAATAACCTGATTAAAATTTCATTACTATCAGTTTTTGCTTACTGTACTCTTTTATAGTTTGAATAATTCCTCCAGTTCCTAATCCCGATTGTTGTTGTCCGCCAAATGGCATCCAATCTGTTCTAAATGCCGAATGATCATTAATTACTACTGTTGAGGCTTTTATACTAGATACTATTTCTTGTAAATCAGTAAGTTCATTTGTAAATACAGCTGATTGAAAATGATAAGGTGTTTGATTAATTAAATCAATGGCATCATCCCAATTTTCATACGCATAAACGCATAAAACTGGACCAAAAATTTCTTCGGTAGAAACTTTTGCATCAAAAGGAGGGTTGTAGATTACCGTTGGAGCATATACTGTATCACTTAATTTTTCACCACCTATCCATAAATCAGCTCCTTCTTTAATAGCTTCTTTAACCCATTTGTGCACTCTGTCGGTTTCTTGTTTATTTATCAACGAGCCAATTTGAGTATTTTCTTCAATTGGATTTCCAATTTTTAAACTTTCAATTTCGGGTAAAAGTTGATGATAAATTTCATTTATTTTAGAATGGTGCACCCATACTTTTTGAACGGATACACATACTTGTCCGGCGTGATAAAATGCGCCTTTTACTAAAGGATTTAACCATTTGTGCAGTGTTGCCGAAGGGTGAATTAAAACAGAAGCCATTCCGCCGTGCTCCAAAGCGCATCGTGTACCAGGATGTAATTTTTTTCGTAAACTCCAACCAACTTTTGCTGATCCAATAAAATTTACAAAGCTAAAGCGTTTATCTCCAACTAATTTTTCGGTAATAGTGTTTTCACAAATTACAACTGTAAGCCAATTTTGAGGCAATCCTGCAATTTGTAATAATTCCTGTAATTTTAAAGCAGATAAAGGTGTTTTTAAAGATGGTTTTAAAACTACCGGACAGCCAGCTGCAATGGCAGTAATTGCTTGATGTATTAATAAATTTACTGGGTGATTAAAGGCGCTAATGGCTAAAACAACTCCAATAGGTTCATGAGTTGTGAAAGCCCATCGGTTTTGCGATGCAACACTCAATCCCATTGGGATTTCATCTCCATGAATTTGATAAATACCTTGAATCGCTAATTTAATACCTTCAATTGCTCTGTTAACTTCAATTTTGGAATCAATTAAAGGCTTTCCACCTTCAGATATAGCCAAATCAACTATATGATCAAATTCATTTTTAAATAAACCTACTAAATTCTCCAGTACCTTAACACGCTCAAATTTTGGTAAACCTAAAGGATATTGCTGATGTAATTCAAAAGCCTTTTGAATGCTATTTTCAATTTCTTCCAAAGTATGAAATGGAATTTCTTGTATTAATTTATTATCAAAT
>JBEEPA010000322.1:0-8771 GCA_041191385.1 Bacteroidota bacterium
CCACCTGTTTTTTAATCCCACTTTCCTTTACTGAGCTTGGTGCAAAGCTAAGAGGTTCCATCTTTTTAAAGTTACTTTCAGTAAAATTTTGGTCCTCTAAATACCTTTTTTGCCAGTAATAATAGCGTTGCCTAACCAAGCCATACAATTTAATAAACTCCTCCTTTTGCCCTTTGAAAGCCAAACACTCCTTAACCAGATTAAACATTTTTTCCTTAGTTTCCTTTGCCGATAATTTTTTCACAAAAATAATTTTCAGTAAAATTCTCCTAAATCAAAAGGATAGGCAAGATGTATTTGGTCGGGTGGATACTTTATAAAAAGCATTACTGTTGATTTACCCACATCACCCGCCATAGTCGCAAATACGCTGTTATAGCCAGTGATTTGATTCATTAAAATGATCTTGCATATCCAACAAATGGTAATGCAGGAATAAAGTCCGCAATAACCGGAATAATTATAGCACCAATGTCAAATGAATTCTTTGGCGATAATATACGAATACCATGTATGCCGAAGTAGCCTTTATAGTAGGAAGAATTTGGAATTATATAGTTTTCAGAAAGCAAAGCTATGCTGTTGCCTAGGCGATGTGTGCCACTTATCATAATTGTAGGATATTTTGAGAATTCTCCTGAAAAAAAGCCATATCCTGCCCCAACAGATAAGTTACTTTCACTTGAGCCGAGGGTAAAAACACCATAGCCTAGTGAAGCAGATACTTCCGCATCAAAACCAGCCATTATTACTCCTCCAGCAACATGTACATTTTTTGACACGTCAAAACCGACTTTAGGTGTAAGGAACCAAATCGGAGTACCTAGAACTGTAGATATAAATTCAAATCCTCCGCCAATGGAGATGTTGTTGGTAATACCGTAATTAATAAAATTAGTTGTAACTAAGACATTTTGATAGTATCCTTTATTTCGCTTTATTGGAATTCCAGTAGGGCAGAAAAAGTATCTTGTGTCATGTGAGTTGGCAAATCTAAATTTTCCAGAATATGTTTCAGTCTCAATTGAGATTACATTTGCGGCTAATAAGTTAAGTTCTCCGTTATCTGTTTTTAATGTTATTGTGTTTTGGTCTTTCTTTAAGATTATTCCTTTGAATTCATCACCATTTTTCATTTTGACTATAACCTTCTCTGCCTTTTTTGTGGTATCTTGAATTGTCTGACCGAAGAGGACAGAAGTTGAAAAAACGCAAAATGTAACTAGTAGAATATTCTTAATAATTGTTTTCAATTTCATTTTTAAATTGTTTCTAAGCATTGGCTATAACGTTTTGGCGCTTGGCGCAGTGGCGGATTTCGGAGCACAAAACTGTCAATACACCACAAAAGTTGATGCGAGGGAGAATGTTTAATTCACCACTTTACCCGCCATTGAGCCAAACGCCTGTTAGCGGGTCGTTGTTCATTTCTTCGTTTCATATATTAGTTGCACAACACCTGATTTAAATTTATTTGTTTTAATCAAAGTTAAATTTATTCGTTCTTTCAAGTCTTCAAATAAAGGTTTACCACTTCCCAATACTGTCGGGTGAACTGATATTCGGTAAATGTCAATAAGTCCAAGTTGTATAAATGTTTTGATTAGACTTGCTCCACCATAAAGCCAAATGTCTTTACCTTCTTGGTTTTTAATATTTGTTACTTCGTCTGAAATTCCTGAACTGATAAACGTTGCATTTTGGTCTTGTCTGTTTTGTTTTGAAAATACATATTTTCTTTTTGAGTGAACTCCTTCCCAAAGTTTCAACTCCGTTTCGCTTGCGGTTTTTTCAGGTTGAAAATTACCCCACAAATCATAACTTACCCTTCCATAAAATATGGTGTCAATGGTTGATAGAAAACCGTCAAAGTCCATATCATCGTCCATTATGCACCAATCTATTTCTCCATTAGAACCTTCAATAAATCCGTCAAGAGTTACCGCTAAGTCTAAAACTACTTTTCTCATTTTCTTAATCGTTTAATGAGTTAATCCCTTGTTCTTTTAATTTTTCAAGATGGACTTTCATTGCCTTAACTTGTTCTGTTGGGTGTCCTTGCCAAACTGTTATTTCTCCAACAACTATGAAGGGTTGAGTTGAACGATATGATTTTGTCGGATTGCCTGGGAATTTCTTGTCAGTCAAGTCTGGGTCGTCTTCGATTTCACCTGTCGGCTCTACTAAATAAATTCTTTCTCGTCCGTCACCAAATGCAAGTTCCGCTCCCCAAATTGCAGCGTCCAATGTCCCTGTCAAGAAGATGTATTTTGCATTTTTCTGCTGTCCGTAATTTGAGTTGAAACCAACTTCTATTAAGTCGCCCACTTTCAGGTCTGCCTTTGTTCCGTGAAAGTAGGTTTGAGCGAAAGGTGTTGCTCCTTGTCTGTTTGATATCTGTCCGTTGTTGTTTTGCTCCATTGTCAAATTTTATTTTTTACTATCTGTTTCTCTTCGGGTATCGGTCTTTACAATGCCCGCTAACATCAATGTTAACGATTTCGCAATTGAGTTTCGTATATTAAACTTTCGTTTATTTCGCCTTTGGGCGAAGGTACTCTCAATTCACTAAAAAGATAACATTTTTGTTTTCCAAAAATAGATAAAAAATCAAAATTATCCAAAGGACTTTTTATTTTATCAAAACCTTTATTTTACTTTTTTTAAAAATAGGATACAGCGAGAAACTTTGGATATTTTTGGATAGTCAACTTTTTTAACTGATTCAAAGGAGTTTAGCGGTGTGCTAGTGCACGGGGTTAAATAAAAAATCTAATTTTAATTGATAAACAAATTTTTAAACTCGTTTAATTCCAGGTTTTTAACCGTCTTTTGCGTGTAGTAGTCTAATAATTTTTGAGCATAAGAACTATATCCCATTTGAGCAATAATTTCTTCGATATATTTAATTTCATCATCTTGCACACCAGTATCCAGATGAACAAGAGATAACAATTGATGTAATTGAGCTATTTTAGTTTCCTCACTGATATTAAAATCATAGTTATCTCTATCCGCAATTAAATTTTGTAATTCGCCCATCGAAACCTCCATTTTTTGGGCTACCCAAACAATATAGCTTAATTCCGACAAACTAAAATTTCCATCAATTTTAGCCAGTTGTATTAAACTTTTTAAATGATTGTATTTATCCTCTAAACTTACAAAACTCATATTTAAAACTTTACAAGTGTAAACCACACTCTGTTTTATTTAAATTATTCCAACGTCCATTTCGTCCTTCACCTTTAACAGTACATTGCGCACAACCTACTGATGAATAACCTTGATTTTGCAATGGATGTAAGGGAATGTTATTATTAATATAAAAATCTTTTACCTCTTGAGCAGTCATATCAATTATTGGATAAAACTTATTGATATCTTTTTTTTCCTCAAAAATATCTAAATTTTTACGGTGTTCGTTTTGGAAAGCCAACAAACCACTAATCCAAATTTTTTTACCCACCTTTAATTTATCCATTGGCTCTACTTTATTAATAGAGCAGCACAAATCAGGATCTTTAGTCCAAGTTTGATCGTTTTTAGTAAATTCGTTTTTCCAAGCCTCGGGTAAAACTTCCACAATATTTAAATTCAGCAAATCCTTTAATTCATTTTTGTAATCGATAGTTTCCTTAAAGTGATAAGTTGTATCTAAAAAATAAATAGCTTGTTGCGGATTAATTTTATTCACCAAATACAACAAAATACCAGCCGTTGTTCCAAAAGAAGATGTAAAAACAATATCATCGGATGCATAATCCTTAAACAACTCCTCGATTCTTTTTTCGATGGATAAGCTAGCGTATTTTTTACTTAAATCTTGGATATTCATATGAATATAATTTTTAATTTTTAGGTATCATATGCTATTATTCACGTAGCATTTATTTTTAATTGAGTTCATGAACATGTTACGCCTTATACTCATTTGTGTTTGTGTCCAAACGGGTCATGGCTCATTTCATATTGTATTTTTTGAGTTAGACAAAAAAAAGTTTGTCTGTTTAATTTTGTAAATATTCATCGTCCGAGTTCGATAAAATTTTGGTAACATTGTTTAAAGCCTCCACCTTAAATTTAAAATCACCTTTTAATTTATTGCGAATATTGGTTAAATTATTTATCAATTCCTGCGTATTATCTGGCAAAGCATGTTCCAAATACTGGCGCATACGTTTAGCCAAAGTAGGCGATTTTCCGTTGGTAGAAATAGCAATTTTTAAATCCCCACGAGATATAATGCTACCCAAATAAAAATCGCATAATTCGGGTTTATCCGCAGCATTACACAAAATATTATAACGGTGTGCTAAATTAATTACCGCAGCATCGTATTTAATATTGTTGGTAGCTAAAATTAACAAGTTGGTTCCTATTAAATCTTTTTGTTTAAAAGCACGCTCATAAACTTTTAAATTGGGTATTTTTTTTTCCAATTCCCAAATATCCTCACAAACCTTAATTGCAATTAAAGTAATATTAGCATCCGGCGAATTTTTTAGCATAAAACTTACTTTTTCGTAGCCAATTTCTCCTCCTCCCACAATTACAGTATTTAACTGGTAGGTTTTTAAAAAAATAGGATACAAAGTATTTTTATCAGTCATTAGGCTAAATTCTTCATTACTTGTTCGTTAGTTATTTTTTCCAACACACTTGGATGCTCTAAAACCACATCACCAATCACAATAATAGCTGGAGATTGAATATTTTGTTCGATAATCACCGCCTCAATATTTTCGATAGTACTTATAGCAATTTTTTCGTTCTTACAAGTACCATTTTGTATCACTGCAATAGGTAAATTATGTTTTTGTAAACCAGTGTATAAAGCAACAATTTGTTTAATTTTATGCACCCCCATCAAAACAATCACAGTAGCTTTGGATTGAGCTGCTAAATGCAAATCTTTGGATAATCTGCCGTCTTGTGTTGTAGCTGTTAATACCCAAAAACTTTCGCTCACACCACGTTTAGTAACCGGAATTTCTTGCATTTCGGGAACAGCAATAGCACTAGTTATACCAGGAACGATAGCAGTTTCCAAACCAAAAGCTTTTGCATAATCCAACTCCTCATGTCCTCTACCAAAAACCATAGGGTCGCCCCCTTTTAAACGTACCACATGTCCGTGTTCAAAAGCCTTATCCACAATTAATTTATGAATATCTTCCTGCGCAATGTAATTGGTTCCGCCACGTTTTCCAACATAAATTTTAAGAGCTTGTTTAGAAGCATAATTTAATAATTCCTCAGCAATTAAAGCATCATATAAAATTACATCGGCACTTTTAATAGCTTTAATACCTTTTAATGTGATGAGGTCCGGATCACCCGGACCTGCACCCACTAAAGTTAGTTTTGGTATTTTATTTTTTTTTAAAAGCATTTATCTAATTTTTAGTTAGCTTTTAATTGCTCCTCTCTAAAAGCTAAAACAGTGTTATAAAATGCGCGAGCATTTTGGTAGTATTGAGATGCAAATTCTTTAGATGGCTCATGATTGTTCATTTCAAAAACCAAATCTGCAAACGAACCATTAATTTTTAAAGCATTTACCTCAGCATTCACTAAATTTTCGTCCACTAAACTCACCACACCAGCTTGTGTATTAGTTGCAACACCAATAGAAGTTAAACAAGCTTTACCAGCGTTAATTATTGAGCTGTATGAATGATAAATAGCATCAGCAAATTTACCGTCTTGTAAAGTTTTTTCAGCAATATTTAATTTTTCTTCTACATCCAAAAATAAAGTAGCAACTAAATCAATTACAACACCTGCACACTCACCAATACCAATTGCTTTAATATAATCTGCATCATGTCCCCAGTCGATATAATCCTCATCATTAATGTTAGTTAAATCCGCAAAAGGTTTTAATAAGTTATAAAAATACATTGGCTCCTGACGCGTAGCATACGAATGGAAGTATTCCCCATCGGATTTTTTATCGTTATAATCGTCTAAAATAGTAGCAATTACTTGTTTTACACGCTTACTAGGTACTTTAATAACTTTTTCGGCAATAACACCACCTCCATCACCAGTTGGTCCGCCGCCAATTAAAACTTGTAAAGCAGGTAAAATTTTATTCCCCACCTTTAAAGTACTACCATGGAAACCAATAGATGCTAAGGAATGCTGACCGCAAGAGTTCATACATCCTGAAATTTTAATTTTGATATCGTTGTTAAATACCAATTCGCTGTATTGTTCCGCAATAAATTCCTCGATAACTTGAGCAGTATGAACACTATCCGCAATACCTAAATTACAAGTATCAGTTCCCGGACAAGCCGTAACATCCGCCACACCATCAAAACCAATTTTAGCTAAACCAAACTCTTTTAATTTAGAGAAAACGTATTTTAACGAATCTTTTTCTACAAACTTTAAAATTAAACCTTGATTTACACTCACACGAATATCATCCGCAGCATAATCCTTAACCAATTCCGCTAATTTTCTGGCCTGATCAGTGTAAAAATCACCATTAGTTAATTTGATACGAACACTGTAAAAACCTTTTTGTTTTTGTTCAACCACATTACCACGTAACCAATTGTTGTATTCAGTTTCGTTTTCAATCACCACCTCTGGTGCTTTTTTGTAATTTGGATTAGGTAAGGAAATTACTTTAGTAGTATCAATTGCAACAGTTTTATTAGCGATAGAAGGTAAAACCTTTTGTACCTCTTCCATAAATTTCTCTAATCCCCAATCGATTAATAAAAATTTAATTCTCGCTTTTTGTCTTTTAGATCTTTCACCATATCTATCAAAAACTCTAATACAAGCTTCGATAAACGGAATTGTTTTTTCTTCTTCTAAAAATTCGTAAGCAACATCAGCAACACGACCTTGCGCACCTAAACCACCTGCTAACATAACTTTAAATCCTCTTACTTCTTTTCCGTTTACAGTTTTAATTTTAGGAATCAAACCTATATCGTGCATAAAAGTAAATGCCTCATCTTTTTCGGATGCAGAAACAGCAATTTTAAATTTACGACCCATTTCTTGGCTTATAGGATTACGCAAGAAATATTCGAAAATTGCTTGAGCATAAGGAGAAACATCAAATGGTTCATCCGGATTAATACCCGCATCTACCGCAGCAGTTACGTTACGCACAGTGTTACCACAAGCTTCACGTAAAGTAACGTTACTCATTTCTAATTCTGCCCATAACTCTGGAGTTTGATCCAAAGAAACGTAATGAATTTGTATATCCTGGCGGGTTGTTGTATGTAATCTACCTGTAGAATATCTATCACTTACATCAGAAATTCTTAACAACTGATCAGTTGTCATTTTTCCAAACGGAATTTTAATTCTTATCATTTGAACTCCTGGTTGGCGTTGCCCATAAACACCACGAGCTAAACGTAAACTACGGAATTTTTCTTCGTCAATCTGACCTAATTTAAACTTTGCAATTTTTTGTTCTAAGTCTAAAATGTCTTGTTGAACAATTGGATTTTCTAATTCTGATCTAAAACTTTGCATTGTATTTTGAGTTGTTTTGTTTCTTAAATATGCTTTTAATGTTGCAAATATATTTTCAACAGCTTACAAAACTAAGTTTTTTTTATCTAATTTCCATATAAGTTTATAATTAATTTCTATAATTTATATACCCTATTGATTTAGTAGATTAAAATAGGTAGTAAATTATTTAAAATACAACTTTAAAGAATCCGATAAAATAGGCATAAAATGTAAAGTTCCTTTTCTAGATAAAATTAAAGCACTTACGAAATTTTCTTGATTATTATTCATAGATAAATAATTAAACAACCAAAAAGGCACTTGATTTTTAAGCGCTAAAGATTTAATTTTAAACAAAATACTATCACGATTAGATTGATTTTGAACACCTTTAGTATAAACTGGCGATTCCAATAAAATTAGCTTAGTATTGTAATTTTTACACAAATCAATAATTTTAAGTAAATACTTCTCCCTATTTACATCCCAAATAAAAATTGGATTTTCCTCATACAAATCATAAAACAACTGTCTATTTTCCAACTCTGTAGTTGAAACAAAGTTGTGAAAAATTAAATTTTGAGGAAGAGTATATCCTGTAACAACTTTTGAATCTGCATGTTGCGCATAACCTTTAGAAAAATAAGGTACAGAATCTTTTTGCAACCAATGTTTTAACCCTTGAACAACTTCATAATTTTTATAATAATTATAGTAGGAATATTTCATCATGGGCAAAAACAACCATTTAGCAAATTTTGGATCTAAATTTTTAACCACATCAATCACCTCAGGATCGTTTAAATAAGGTGCATATCTGTACGAATGAAAAGTATTAAATCTAACATCAAAACTCTCGGGCGTAACATACAACAATACAAATTTAGTTTTAGGATGTTTTTTTAAATACAAATACAATTGCAAATAATTATCTGCAAAATCAGTATGTCGTTGGGCAATATTAAGCAATTTAAGTCCTGTTAAATCTTGAATAATTTCGGGATCTATCGAAAACAAAGGCTCACATGGACCATGAACAACCCCATCAAAATCATCTGAAGTTTTTTGTTCAAAACTCAACTTAATATTCATGTTGTTTTTCAATCCAAAATCAAAAAACAATTCGGTTAAATACAGCAATATTGTTAATACTGTTAAAAAAAATAACAATTTAAAACCGAAACTAAATTTGCTCAAAATTTAACAATTAAATATACAAATGGTTTAAAGTTAAAACTTTTAGTAATTTTAAAACTAATTTGTGCAAATAT
>JBEEPA010000323.1:0-5233 GCA_041191385.1 Bacteroidota bacterium
AAAACAAAGTTATTTAGCAATTCAAAAGTTATTAGAATTTTTATTTTATAATCCTAATATTATTATCGAAATTAATGCCCATACGGATAATGTTGGTAATGACGAATCCAATCAGGTTTTATCTTTACAAAGAGCGCAAGCAGTTGCTGATTATTTAATCGAAAAGGGGATTGGGAAAAACCGATTAATGGTTAAAGGATATGGTTCGAAATTTCCTGTAGCTGATAATACTTCTGAAGAAGGAAGAGCTTTAAATAGAAGAGTAAATATTAAAATTATTTCTAATTTAAGTAATTATACAAATGGAGTTTCGAATGAATAAATTATTAATAGTTTTTGTTTTGGGTTTTGGAATTGCTAATGCGCAAATTAAATCCGAATTGTCTTCTTTTTTAGTTTCCGAAAGATTTCAGTTGCACAACGGTTTAGTTCATTATAAAGTTTGGGGATTGTTTGATTTGATTATTCAAAATTCTAGGGAATTTAAATTGCAAGATTCTGAATTAGAGTCTTTAACAAATGCTAAGTATAATTTTTTTCCAGTAGAGTATTTATTGAGAGAAGAGGAACATTGGATTACAAAATCTTATAGAAGTATTCCGATTCAAAATGAAAATAATTCACATTTAAAATTAGATATAAATATTTTACAAGAATTTAAAAAATTACATTCTACCAGATGGTATAGTTCAGGAATGCTAGATCAGGTTATTAATGAGCAAGATTTTAAAAAAATAAAATGGGAAGATGTAAATGAAATAGTGCTGCGTGAGGATTGGGTGTATAATCGAATGAAAGGCGGTATCGAAAGCTTTATTACTAGTATTGGATTTGCAATAAATTTAGATGGAAACAGGAAATATTTAGCTTGGGCAAATTTTAATATTTTTACTGGTGATTTTTCTACTGTTTTTCCTAAACATAAATTAATTACCATTTTAAAAAATAAACAATTGTATAGCGATCTTTTTTATACCTACATGGATGATATGGATGGACAAATTAATTTACAAGGAAGAGATTATACTGTGCATAGTTTGTTTATTGAAATTCAGAAAATTAATGAGTATCTAAGTTTACCAAAAGTTGTGGATAAAAAAGGTAATGTTTTATTTATTGACAAAAATTTAAATACAAAAATCAAAGGAAATTGTTGGGAAGGAAAACTGGAATTGATGGATAATCAAAATAATTTATTGTTAGAGTTAAATTTTAAAAATAAAGTTTTAAATGGTGCTTATAACTTTTTTTATAACAATGGTACACTAAGGGAAAAAGGAGTTTTTGTTAATGGTCTAAAAAATGGCGAATGTGTACATTATTATTCAACTTCAAAAATTGCTGCAAAAAGAGTATATGGAAATGGAGTTATGGATGGGGAGCAAAGGGAGTTTTATTCAAATGGCTCACCAGCAGTAGTTTATAATTATCAAAACGGTTTTTTAAATGGAAGTTTTAATCAGTATTATAAAGATGGAACTTTGATGCAAAGTGGTTTTTTTGTAAATGGTTTAGTGAATGGTAACTGGACATATAACTTAATAATACCTAAAGCTTTACGAGAAGTAATTAGCAGGAATACCGAGTTATTTAATCGAAAATTTATACTTGAAAAAAAATGGACTGCTGATAAATTTAGTGGAAAAACATTTAATTTTAAAGCTTACATAGAGCAAATACAATCTCCAGAATGTATCCAGGGCATTTGTACTCAAGTTGAAATATTATAATAAATTATGGAATTTAAAGATATAACACCTAATTTTTATCAGGACTCTAACCAAAAACCTTTTTGTGAATGTACATTTTGTGGTAAAAATTTACAAGAAAGCAACGAACCTTATTTGATAGAAAAATCCTTTAAACGAAATAGGCAAAGTAAACAATTGTTAACGGTTATTGAGTACGCAATTTGTTTAGAATGTACCATCAAAAAAACTCAAGCAATTTCTGAAGAATCTAGGCAAAATATCGAAAAATATATGCGTGAGAACGTACTTAATTCTGAAGGAAATTTACCAAGAAGAAACTTTGTGGAAAAATTAGAGTTTTGTGCAGCAACAGGTAAAAATGTAGAGGATTTGGATGAATTTAATTTGGTTGGACAGTTTATCGGAGATAAAATGTTGCTGAGCGAGTTTCCTGTGATAATGAGTAATGAAATTAGTGAAGAAATTCAAGGTTTATTATCCGAGAAAACTAAAGAAGAATTTGATAAATTTATGGATACCATTACTGGTGTACCACCAGAGTTAAAGGAATTGTTTAAAACCAAAAGACCTGTATTAATTTAATTGTGAAAGATTTAAGAAATAATAGTTTTTTACAGTGGTATTACCGAAATGCAACTAAGGTTTTCCAGCCAATTTTTGGTGTAAAAAAACAAAAAGAATTTTATGAATGGTTGTTTTGGCAAATTCAAAAATTAAAAGAAGGTAAACTGAAAAATACGCATTATGAGTATTTTTTTACTACTTATTTTGGTTTAACAAAAGAAGAATATTTTGGCAAAAATATTTTAGATATTGGCTGTGGTCCTCGTGGAAGTTTGGAGTGGGCTAGTGGAGCAAATAAAAGAGTTGGTTTGGACACTTTAGCTAAACAATATATTAAAATGGAGGGCAAAAAACACCAAATGGAATATGTGGAGGCTGGTGCTGAAAATATTCCTTTTGATGATGGTTATTTCGATTTTGTAAGTTCTTTTAATTCTTTAGATCATGTAGATGATTTACAAAAATCTATTGCTGAAATAAAGAGAGTTGTTAAATCTGGTGGTAAATTTTTATTAATTTCAGATATACATTTACACAAAACTATTTGTGAGCCATCTTCTTTTTCATGGGATATTGTAGAGCAATTTTTGCCCGAATTTAATTTGATAAAACAAAATCATTATGAAGGTAATTTATTGTACAAAAGTATTCGTGCTGGTGTACCTTACAATCATCAAAATCCTCAGGAACGATATGGTGTTTTAACAGCTTTGTTTGTAAAAAATGCTTTGTAAGTTGATATAACTTGTTTTAAAACCTATATTTGTACATCTTATTTAAGCTATAAAAGGCTTTTTAATTATAAATTTCATGCACGTTAGTCCTAAAAAACATCTTGGTCAGCATTTTTTAACTGACGAAAATATCGCTTTAAAAATTGCGCAAACTATTCAAAATCAAATTTTTAATAATATTTTAGAGATTGGACCAGGTACAGGCGTTTTAACTAAACATTTAATAACTTTTTATCCCGATAAAAAATTAAAAGTATTAGAAATTGATACAGAATCAGTAGAATATCTTAATTTGAATTATCCAAATTTAGAAGTTATTTCTGGTGATTTTTTAAAAATTGAAACACAAAAGATTTTTTCGGAAGATTTTATGGTAATTGGAAATTTTCCTTATAATATTTCTTCTCAAATTGTTTTTAAAGTAATCGAAAACCGAGCCCATATCCCTGTAATGGCAGGGATGTTTCAGAAAGAAGTTGCTGAACGTATTTGCGAAAAACCCAATACAAAAGCCTACGGTATAATTAGTGTTTTAACGCAAGCTTATTTTGATTGTACTTATTTATTTACTGTTTCGGAGCACGTTTTTAATCCGCCACCTAAAGTAAAATCGGGTGTTTTAATAATGATTAAAAAAAATCAAGAGCCAGATTGCGATATGTCTAAGTTTACATATTTAGTTAAAAAGTCATTTAATCAACGTCGTAAAATGTTAAGAAAATCTTTAAAATCCGATTTCAAAACAGATGTATTACAAGATGATTTTTTTATGCAGAGACCAGAAAATTTAAGTGTAGAAGACTTTGTGTATTTAACTAAATTATCCAATCAATAAATGGATTTACCTAAACAATCTAAAATATTATTTACAGTTTTAAATTGGGGTTTGGGGCATGCAACTAGAAGTATACCTTTAATTAATAAATTGTTGCAAAACAATAATGTAGTTTATATTGCTAGCGATGGCGAGGCATTAACTTTACTTCAAAATCATTTTCCTCAATTGCATTTGTTTAATTTACCTTCATATAATATAACTTATAGTAAAAGTACTTTTCAAAATTTTAAATTAATAGTTCAAGTACCTAAAATTTTAAAAACTATTAAAAAAGAACATCAAATTACGCAAACACTATGTAGTGAATATAATTTTGATTTTATTTTTAGTGATAACAGATACGGAACATATCATTCGCAAATTAAAAGTGTTTTTATTTGTCATCAATTGAGTTTGCAAGTACCATTTGCTAAAAGTTTAATGCAAAAAATTCATAGTTTAAGGATAAATAAATTTGCTAATTGTTGGATTCCTTGTGATGAACATAACAATTTAATACCTCAACTTACAAACAATCCATATATTAAAATTCCAAAAAAATTTATAGGATATTTAAGTAGATGGGAAGGTAAAAAGTTTGATAAACAAAGTGTTAAAAAATTTATTGCTTGTGCTGTAATATCAGGCCCCGAACCACAAAGATCTATATTTGAACAAAAATGTATACAATTGTTTAGTAAATATCCACAGTATAATTTTGCTGTTGTAGGAGGTGTTTTTAAAACAGGAGAAGTTAAAATTTTTGATAATATAATGTATTTTAAGTACTTAAATAACATTGATTTATGGAATTTAATTAATCAAAGTAATCAAGTGATATCTCGATCGGGATATACTTCAGTAATGGATTATTTGATAACAGATACTCCTGTAATTTATATTCCAACACCAGGGCAATCGGAGCAAGAATATATTGCTAATCAGTTAAAAATTATACAATTATCAAAAGTGATTAATCAGGAAAAAGTATTAACTATAAAATTTTAAAAATTATATTTAATTGATAATCAGTAACAAATTAGGTGTTTAGTTGTTTTAATTCATAATAAACTTTCTTGTTAAATAAAATATATATAATTTTACTACTGTTATGAGTTTTGCAAAATTTGATATTTATAAGTTTTACCAAAAAATGGAAAAGAGTGATATAATGCTCTCTTTCAAAGGCGATGTTACTACTGATATGCTCAATAGTATGCTGCAAATTATGGAAACAAAATTAGATAACATTGGCGAGCCAAGTAAGGTTAAAAAAAAGGTTTACAACGTTTTAGTTGAATGTTTGCAAAATTTATATCACCATAGAGACGAAATGAAGAGGCCAGGAAGAGATGAAGAAAGTGCAGCTATTTTAATGATAGGAAGAAAACCTCAAAGCTATGATA
>JBEEPA010000324.1:0-4345 GCA_041191385.1 Bacteroidota bacterium
AACTAAAGAGAGTCGTATGTTTTGCGTAATTCATCATGTTTCTAAAAGCGGTATGAGTAGAGATTTATCATTTTTTGAACATACTTTTGACGCTAAACATAAACAAGGCAATATATATAACTTTCATTGCTTGTTTAAATCTTTAGGTTTTAGTGAGGCTAAAGAGGGCTTTAGAGTTAACGGCTGCGGAATGGATATGGTATTCCATACTAATTACACTATTATACATCAATTGAATAATTTGGGCTTTAATATGAATTGTGCAGCCTTATCACAAAATACGCCATCAAAATTGTAACTTGACTAAGCAAGTATAAACAGGCTTTTAAGCTTAGAGCGTTTACAAGGGTAGTTAATGCCCTTGTAAGGTAGTAAACAAATTGTGTAACCTTAAAAATTTATAGCCATGAATACAACAAACAAAACACTTTTAAAAATTGCAGCTAAAAGCAACCTATTATTTTTTAATGGAAATTACGCTTTTTATTATAAAAATGATATTCAATTTTTTACCCCCTCAAAACCTGGTAAATTTATTAATGGGAATTTTGTTAATGATGATAATATTAAAATAGGTAATATTGTAATTCCTATTCTTAATTGTGTGGCCATCTTAGAGGGGCAAAAATTAGAGGAACTAAAACCATGGATTAAAAAAGCTTTTAATTTTGTGGGCAAAGATGATTTGCGCCCTGTTATGAGTGGCGTTTTAATTGATAAAAATTGTATCGTTGCAACTGATGCGCATATTTTATATAAAAAACAGTTTGAGCACGAAATTTCAAGCGAAAATTTGATATTAAATAAATTAACGTGCCAAATGATTGATGATGTAAAAGCTATTTATAAAGTAGATGAAAAATTTATGGCTTTGCTTAATTGCGGTACTATTATGTCTAATTGCATTATTGAGGGTAATTACCCTAATTATAACGCTGTTATTCCAACGGAATTTGATGGTAGTTTTACTATAAATTGTGCAGCAACCGAATTTAAAGATTCTTTAAAATTAAATTATAGTGCACTACCTACTTTAGCATTTAATACCGAAATAAATAAGGCGTACTGGCAAAATTCAAATAGCGGTTTAAAGGGGGAATTTGATATAAAAGAGGCGCAAAAAATATACTCAAATGAACTCGTTATGATCATGTGTGTAATGGCGAGCGAATTTACAAATATTCATGCAGCTTTTAACCAAAAATTATTGGATAAAATAAGCAAAGCAACAAATCAAAAAGAGTTAGTTTTAACTTACAAAACAAATAAACAAGCTGTAATTTACTTACCTGAAAAAACAAATAAACCAACTAAAACCAAAAAAGTTATGGAAAAAACACAAAAAAAAAGCGTTGATACTGATATTTTATCCGCTTTAATGCAACAAATTAACGCCTTGACTCAACAAGTAGCCGAGCTTAAAAAGCAACAAATTAGCACGCCAAAAAATGAAACCGAGCCTATTAAAGAGAGTGCAAAAATTGAGGAACAAAAGCCGGTTGAAACGGTTAAACCAATTATCCACGTACAAAAGTATTCCGATAAAAGTTTGATAGTATATGGAGATACTAAAATGATTAAGGATCAACTAATGCAATTACACGCGCGTTTTAATCCTTACTTAAAATTAAACGATGTAAAAACGCCTGGATGGATTTTAGCGGTAAAACATGAGGAAAAAATATCTCAAATTGTGCAAGCATTATAAATTTATAGCCCCTCCGGGGGCTTAATTAAACAAGTATAAACATTTAAAATAAATAACCATGAAAGCAATTGAAATTTTACAAAACATTAAAGAGAATGGCGGATTTGACAATTTTAGAAATTGGACACGCAAAGAAAAAAAACAATGGGTAAAGGCTAATTTTCCTTGTTCCGATTATGTAGCAGATAAAGTAAGCTATTCAATTTAAAATTACAGCCCCTCCGGGGGCTTAACTAAACAAGTATAAACAACTAAAAATTTAATAAAATGGAAAAACAAATTTATGTAACTTTTCACGTAACTAGAGGCGGTAAGTTTAACAACGGTGGATTTAAAAAATTTCACAGCGAACAAAATTTTAACGAATTAGTTAGCTATTTTATGGATGCTTTATTTATCCAAAATAGAGATAAAAACGGTAAATTTTGTAAACCATTTATCCATGATGGCAATGGTGTTAGTTTAACCAATGATGATTGGAAAAATGGTTTGACTGGTACCCTTGACTTTGATGGCGAATATGATACTTTAATTACTAAAAATATAGTTGATTGTGATGAATTGGAACTACAAAAAATTAAGGATTCACAAGAGTTTGATTTTTGTAGTGATGAATTACAACAATATATCAATAGTCAATTAACGCAAATTGATTAACTTTAATAAAAAAAATTATGGCAAATTTTGATACAAATCTACAAATAGCCTCTGTACTTGCTGCGGAGGATTATTTAAATGCTACCATTGAGGAAATGGAAAACGTAAAAACAATTGGCGCAAAGCGTAATTATATTTACGAAATAACTTTATACGAATTAATTAAAAACTTTGTAAATCTAAACTAAACATGATAACTGAAAATCAACTATTCAATCAAAAATTAATCTCAATCCAAAAGGATTATATTAAGGTGGTAAACTGTATTGTTTCTTGTGAAACAAACGATCAACGAATTAATGCTGAAAAATTAAAGGATTTTTTCAAACGCAAACATATTGCGAATCCGTTTTATTCATCATTTAAGTTTTAAGCCATGATAATATATGCTAGTATGGTAAATATACCTTTAGACAAACTAAAGCGAACCTACACGCCTTTAAATGATGATTTAACCATAAAGGAAGTCCAGGAGCTTGCACAATTAGTAAAAATCAAAACAAATAAACTATGGGAACTAATCGAATCAAAAAAAATATCTTTTCAGTAATAGAAACTATTTACCTGTATGGGGTATTGGTTATTGTCTGGATAAATTGTGTATCAATCTTTAAGAAAAAATAAGCTATGGAAAACTATCAGGAATATAAAAAGATAAAAGGCGAAATTGATGCAGCTTTGCAAGAAATTGAAAAACGCCTGAATATATAGAAACTAAAAAGCAATGGAATAAATACTGGTCCTTGTTACAATCAGTTAACAAAATTGGCGTAAAAAAGTTTAAAAAGGAAATTCAAAAGGAATACCAAGATAAAATAAATGCTGCCAATAAAAAACATAAAGAAACTTTAATAAAATAAATTATGCCTTACACATCAGAAAAAATTAAAATAGAGGGTACACAATTTGACCGAAGAAGAAAACTAAGCGAAGAGGATAAAAAAGATATATCGGAAAACGTTTTAGGTTTATCACAAAGGCAATTAGCTATAAAATATAGCGTATCCAGGAGAACTATACAGTTTATTATTGATCCTAACAAATTAGAAGAAAATCTTAAACGTAGAGCCGAGAGAGGGGGAAGTAAGAAATATTATAAACCTGATGAATGGGCGGAAACTATGCGTGAACATAGAAAATATAAACAAAATTTAAAATTACAAGGTAAAATTTAAAAGATGGCTACACAATTAGACTACGTGGTAGAACTAGAAAAGCAAACAAAAATACTAAGTAGGCTAAGGATTGAAAAGGAACAATACATTAACGCCTCTAAATATGTTCGTAATTCAAATGAATATATCCTATTCATGCTAGAATATCAACGAACGTTTTTTAAGGTGGCACAGATAAAAAAAATACTTAAAAATAAATATGGGTATGAAGAGTGAAATTGTGCACCAACCTTACACAAATTTTATCAACATAATATATATTTATTAGATTTATTGTATATATTTACACACAATTTAAAAACTTTAATTTTATGTCAAACACTAAAAACCGAACACTTATCTACCTGGATGAGGAAATGAAGAAAAAAGCTAAACAAAAATCTAAAGAGATTTTAGGTAAAGAAAACCTTAGCGCATTAATTACTTACCTTATAAATAAATTGTAATGGAAAAGGAAGTAAAATTAGAAGATGTGGCGTATTTAATCAAAAAGACAACAAACAGAAACAAATATTAAGTGAGCCGACACATTTCGGACAAAACACAAGCCAAGCCATAGCGGTAATATGCTGTTAGCAAATCGGCTTTTTATGTACATATTATGAAAAATCAAAAGTCTTATTTAGAATTAAAAATAGTTGCAAATAACCTACAAGAGATTGAAAGGTTAATAAAATGGTCAGAATATTTGGGATTTATTCACGATGGATATTCACAAGAAGAAAACGGTTTGTATTGGACTTTTCTAAAAATAAATAACGGTTTAATTGAAGAACCAAAAAAAGCAAGTGAGTTGTTTGGAGAT
>JBEEPA010000325.1:0-3101 GCA_041191385.1 Bacteroidota bacterium
GAGGATTAACAATTAAATTAACCGTATCTTTTTGAGTACACCCATTAACATCCGTTACGGTAACAATATATTCACCAGCAGTTTTAGTTTGGATAGTTTGTGTTGTAGTACCAGTATTCCAAGCGTATAAAGCAAAAGTTCCGGCATCAAACGTAACTTCGTTAGCATCCTCGCAAATAATAACATCAGTCCCTAAGTTTGGCGTTGGCAGTAGATTTACAATTAAATTAACCGTATCATTTTTATTACAACCATTTGCATCGGTAACTCTTACAAAATATTGACCAGCAGTTATAGTTTGAATGGTTTGATTTGTATTACCAGTATTCCAAGCGTAAGAAGCAAAAGTTCCGGCATCAAAAGTAACTTCGTTAGCATCCTCGCAAATAATAACATCAGTCCCTAAGTTTGGCGTAGGAAGAGGATTAACAATTAAATTAACCGTATCTTTTTGAGTACACCCATTAACATCCGTTACGGTAACAATATATTCACCAGCAGTTTTAGTTTGAATAGTTTGTGTTGTAGCACCAGTATTCCAAGCGTAAGAAGCAAAAGTTCCAGCATCAAAAGTAACCTCATTGGCATCTGCACAAATAGTAACATCTGCCCCTAAATTAGTGGTTGGAATTGGATTTACAATTAAATTAACCGTATCGTTTTTAGAACAACCGTTGTTATCCGTTACAGCTACAATATATTCACCAGCAGTTTTAGTTTCAATAGTTTGTGTTGTAGCGCCAGTATTCCAAGCGTAAGAAGCAAAATCACCAGCATCAAAAGTAACTTCATTAGCATCTGCACAAATGGAAACATCTTCTCCTAAATTTGGTATAGGTAAAGGGTTTATAATTAAGTTAATAGTATCACTTGCAACACAACCATTATCGTTGGTAACCGATAAAATGTATTCTCCTGCTGTATTTTTAACAATAGATTGAGTGGTTTCTCCACTGCTCCAAACATAACTTGTAAATACTCCAGCATCAAAAGTAACTTCATTAGCATCTGCACAAATGGTAACATCTGATCCTAAATTTGGCGTTGGTAAGTCAAATGTTTCAAATAATTCAGAAAATATAGTATCCTTTTCACATCCAAATTCATTTATTACTTTTAAGTAAATGTTGTATTTTCCAGGAATAGAATAGTTTATCGAAATTTTGTTTGAGCTAATTGTATCTCCTGGTGTTGAACTCCAAAAATATTCTGCTTGATTATTAAAATTTGTGATTTCAATAGAGGGATTAAAAGGAATACAGCCATTAGTATGATTTACGCTTATATCTATATCTGGAATTGGTTTATATTGCATGTTAATAGTTGTGTCCCACTCACATTGTCCGTCGGTAACATTAACGCTAAATTCTCCACTTGTTAATATTTGAGCTTCTGTGTTATTAGATATATTAGGTGTCCATGTGTATTGATAATTTCGTGTAACATTTGGATTTAATGTAATACTTCCAACGGAACCCTCGCACATTAAAGGGTTAATTTGTGTTGAAATGGAATAAAATTCATCTTCAACAACAACTTCAATTTCTGCAATACACCCATTTGCATCTGTAACTATAACTTTGTAAGTTCCTGCGCATAAATTTGTTGCCTCAGCTGTAGTTTGAGATAATGCATCATTCCACTTGTAAGAATAAGGAGCTTTTCCTCCTGTAACAGTAACTGTTGCAGTACCATTACAAGTACTAGATCCTTGATTGGGGTTACATTGTCCAGGCACATTACAACTACCTACTGAAACAGCCTCTCTAGCTAAAGTGTTACTCCATGGACCACCATCAGGTTTTCTAACAAAGTTAAAGCCTGATCTAGGATTACCAATAAAACTTCCATTAGATTCATTGAACGAACTTAATATTGTGTTTTGAGGCAAACTACTTCCAACGGGTAAACAAGGTGGCATATTTAAGTCGCTTGGTAAAGGGAAGCCCCAGGTTACAGCGTCTTGTACTACTCCGTTTTTATCATAAAAAGCTAGCCATGAACCTGCGTCTTGAAACCAAAATCTCGAACTTTCTCCACCCTGTAAACACATCCTGTCGTTTAATCCATCAATTACAATATCAATCGCATTAGTTAAAGGTACTAGAGCTCTTCTTCCTCTTAAAACTAAAAATCCATTGGGGGGGATTATTGTATTCTCGGGTATTAAATATCCCATCCCTTGCGAATTGCTAAAAGAATTGTATGTTCCTAAAATATAACCCGATACATCAATAGAATTACATTTATTAGGGTTGAATAATTCTATCCATTCACCTTGGCCATAATTTTGAGTAAACATAGAATTAACACCTGTATAAATAGATCCATTCCCTATTCGGGGAAAAATGCTTATTTCGTTAATTAAAATTGATGGACCTTCGTAATCACACAATACTTTTTCACCTTTACAATTGGTGTTTACTGTTGATGTTATACTTAAAGTTGGTGAGGTTGTATTTGAAATTAAAACGTTAAAATTTGCTTCACAATTATTTGCATCCCTAATAGTTATAGGATAATTATCAGGAGGTAACCTATTAAATGTGTAATTTGATGCATATAAATTATCAACTAAATTGATATTATTAACCGCATTTGGAAATATAATTTGAAATGGGGCAACTCCTTGCGGAGTAACGGTTATTCTACCTTGCGGAAAACCATTACATGCCTCATAAAAATCTATGGTTGTTTGACTACAATCTTGAGCACCCAAATGTAGTGTATTAATGAAAATTAATACAGTTAAAAAAAAATTACATTTTAATACATTTTTTATCATTAACTGTTTTTGTAAATTCGCTAAACGAATATAATCTATAATTTTAATTTAAACTAAATGAATTGGTTAAAAAATGAAAGTTTTGTTTATCATCAGACTTTAAAACTGTTTAAAATTTAGCCTTAAACATCAAACAAAAATTTATTATACCTAACTTCGAAAGGTAAATTAAAAACCTTATGATTAATTCCGTTGCAATAATTTTACCCAATCAGTTATTTAAAAATATTGAATATTTAAATGGTTTGCAATGTGTATATTTAATCGAGGAGGATTTGTTTTTTAATCAGTTTGCATTTCATCAACAAAAAATAAT
>JBEEPA010000326.1:0-4199 GCA_041191385.1 Bacteroidota bacterium
ACCGTAACACCCGAGCTTCACATGATTTGTTTCCTAGCCATGTGTCGGGAGCACTTCAACCCGAACGACAAATTTGGTTGTAAAGGTTTTTCATCCTTTATAGGTATTTAATTAAAAAAAAACGCACGCCTCGTGGCGCACCGAAGTTCGCAAAGGTTTCCGCTAAGATGCGCAAAGTATAAAGCATGAATAAAACTCTGCGAACTTTGCGATATTTCTTTGTGCCCTCTGCGTGAAATCTATCTGCTAAACTTTACAATATGTAAAGTAAAATATTTACAATATGTAAAGTAAAATCTCTATAATATGTAAAGTAAAATGTTTCTTATTTGTAAAATAGTGCTATATTTGTTTTAAAATAAATAGATTATGTCGGAAAAAACTTCTTATATAAATAGAGTTTCTGATGAAGAATTGAAGCGAAAGTTAAATGCCTCTGGAGCACTATTAATTCGTGGCATGAAGGCATGTGGAAAAACGCAATCGGCGAAGCAATTTGCAAATAGTACTATTTCTTTTGATCAGGATGAGCAAGTTCCTTTACTTATGGAAACAGCGCCACAGCGTTTATTACTTGGCGATGTGCCTCGTTTAATTGATGAGTGGCAAGAATATCCTAAAATTTGGAATTATGTAAGACATGAAGTAGATAATAGAAACCAAACTGCGCAATTTATTTTAACAGGTTCCTCAAATCCAGAAGAAACTATAAAAATGCATTCTGGGGCAGGAAGATTTACGATTTTAGATATGCGAACCATGAGTTGGCAAGAGATGGGATATTCTAGTGGAAAAATAAGTTTGGGTAATTTATTAAATGGACTTAATCAAGAGGTAAATGATAATCCAGTAGATCTAGAGTTAATAATTGAACGGATGATAAAAGGAGGTTTTCCTGGTTTAATAAATAAAACTTTGGCGCAAGCTATTGAAATTAATCGTTCTTATGTTGATTTACTTGCAGAAGTAGATATGAGTAGAATCTCCAATATTAAAAGAAATCCAGAGAAAGTACGTGGATTACTTCGAACATTAGCTAGAAATGTAGCTACAACAGTAGATGTAACTGTATTGGAAAAGGATATCAAAATGAATGAAAATAAAGATATTTCTCGTCCTACAATTTACGATTATTTAGAAGCCTTAAATCGTTTAATGATAATTGAAGATCAACCTGCATGGAGCACACATATTCGGTCATCAGCATCAATGCGTAAATCAGCTAAGCGTCATTTTTCGGATGTTGCACTTGCAATTGCTTCATTAGGTGTAGGTAAAGAAGCCTTGTTAAACGATTTAAAATTAACAGGTTTTTTATTTGAATCCTTAGTTATTCATGATTTAAGAGTTTATGCACAGGCAAACGATGCTAAAGTATACCATTATAATGATTCTACGGGTTTAGAAGTAGATGTAATTGTACAAAAAAACTCTGGTGAATTTTGTGCTTTTGAAATTAAGTTAGGAATCGGGCAAATTGATGAAGCAGCAAAAAATTTATTAAAATTTGCTTCCATTTTAGAGGAAAATTGTCAAAAAAAATTACAGTCGCTAAATATTATTACTGGAACAGGCTTAAGTTATAAGCGAAAAGATAATGTAAATGTTATATCTCTTTCCTCACTTGGATATTAAAAAAGCGGAACAAATATACCATTACCCATTTTTCACGCGAAGTTCGAAAAGGTTAACACGAAATTCGCAAAGCGTAAAGCATGAGTAAAACTCTGCGAACTTTGCGATATTTCTTTGTGATCTTTGCGTGAAATCTATCTAGTAATTTTACAATAAACCCGATGCGCGTAACATAAAATTGTGTAAATCGGTGTTTTTTACAAAAGGAAGTAACATTTCACTTCCTGCACCATACATTCCTAACTCTACAAAATCTGCCGAGTGGTTTACACCACCCCATCCAATGTTGTTGTATTTACCTTGAATTTCGGATAGCTGGCGGAAAGGTAATTTGTATGGATTGTATTCCCCATCGTTTTCCATTGCAATAAAGAATTTTTGTAAAACCTGTGCATCATCGTATTTTATTTTGCAATTGGAAGCATATTGTACCCTATCGATAATTTGATTTAAAGAGGTATCGCGTGTAATTCCCTTTAAAATCCATTCGTTGGATTGTTTAGCATTACAAGCTTCATCAAAAGTTTCGTTACAATTTTTAGCAGCAAATAATCCAGGGTTAGAGTTTCCATGATCGGTAGTAAAAACCACTAAAGTATCGGTATTTTTATCCGCAAAATCCAAAGCTATTTGTAAAGCCTGATCAAAAGCATACTGATCATTAATAATCGCAAAAGGATCATTTGCATGTGCAGCCCAATCCACTTTCCCAGCCTCCACTTGCATCACAAAACCTTTAGGATTTTTGCTTAATTTATCAATTGCAAAAGCCGTCATTTCTGCTAAAGTAGGAACTTTTTCTTGCAATTCTTTATCCGAATTTTGATCTACAGTGTAGGGCAAACCATCTTTATGAAAAACACCCAAAACAGGCTCTTTAGCGTTTTTTAATTTTAGTAATTCTTGTTTATTTAAAGCCACCTTTAATCCGGCATTTTTAAAGTCTTGCAGTAAATCTCTACCATCTTTTCTGCCAGATTTTTCAAAATCTTCCACACCACCACCTAAAAGCACATCAAATTTTAAATCCAAATATTTATCGGCAATTTCAGTTGCAGCGCTTCTGCTGCTTACATTCACACAAAACGAAGCCGGCGTAGCATGAGTAATAGGCACAGTTGTTACACAACCCACTGCTTTACCCGCTTTTTTAAATTTAACTAAAATAGGCTCGTGGATTTCGCCATTAGGTCCAACATTAATACTACCATTATTTACACGCACACCACCACCCCAAGCCGAGCCTGCAGCAGCCGAATCCGTTACCAAAGAGTTGGCACTAGCCGTATCCATTAAAGCACGTTTAGCTAAATTTTTTCGGTATAAATGCATCCAAGCACTTTCCTTTCCCAACTTACGTTGCATCATTAAATCGCATAAAGTTAAAGTACCAATACTCATTCCATCGCTAACCATAAATATGATATTTTTAGCAGTTTTTAAGGGTACAACATCCGTTTTAGCCAAATTTTGCGCCTGAGTATTATTTAAAGTTAAAGGATTAACTACTAATGAGCCTAAACCCAACAATCCTCCATTGCGTAAAAATTTTCTTCTGTTCATCATCTTATTATTTTAATATTTCGGCACCAATAATTTTACGGCGTAATCTATCCGATATTTTTTCGAACAAACTTATTAAAATTATGGTAAATAATATCATAGCAAGTGCATCCTGATAACGCAACATTTGCATTGCCATGTGGATTTCGTAGCCAATACCACCGCCACCAAATACACCTAAACCTATTGCAGCACGTAAATTTATATCAAAGGCATAAAATAAATTGCCTATAAAAGAAGGTAAAACCTGCGGTAAAACAGCAAAACGTATAGATTGTAATTGATGTGCACCTACGGAGTTTAGGGCTTCTACAGGAGGATTTTCGGTATTTTCGATAGCATCTGCAAACAATTTTCCAAACATACCCACACTGCCAATTGCTAAACTTAGCATCCCAGCAAAAGGACCTAATCCTACAATAATTAAAAAAATCAAAATAATAACCAATCCGGGAATTACACGCTCCACCGCCAATAAAAACTTAATAGCTTTACCTAAAGTAGGATGAGGCGTGGTGTTTTCGGCAGCTAAAAATGCTAAAATTATGGCTGTAGTTCCGCCAATTAAGGTGCCCAAAAATGCCATGGAAATGGTTTGGAAAATGGATAAAAATATTTCGGATTTGGAAAATAAAATGCCAATATTGGGCGGTGTCATTTCTTCTGCTAAAGCTACTAAATAATGAAAATCGGTAAACAACAGTAAAAAATCAAACTCTAAATACACCGAAAAACCTACAACAACCAATACTAAAATCGCTAAATAGGTAACTTTATTTTTAAATTTTTTACTAGGAAGTTGATCTGATGGAATTAAATTCATTGGATAATAATTTATGCTTTAACAAAATCTTTGGCAATCTTTTTTCTTAAAAAACGCGATAATCTTTCGGATAAAAATACCAAAAACAAGGTGATTAAAATTGCGGTTGTGGCGCGTTCGTATTGTAATATCGAAAACGAATGGTACAACTCGTATCCAATCCCTCCTGCTCCAACGG
>JBEEPA010000327.1:0-4958 GCA_041191385.1 Bacteroidota bacterium
TCCGATCTAATGTTAAGGAAACAAATGCTATTAAAAGTAATTTTTTCATGATATAGAATTTAAAATTTAAACAAATGTACTAATATTATTTAAACAATTATATGATATTTATCATTTAATAAATTTATATATTATTTTTTGATTTAAAATTGAGAATTCTACAAGATAAAATCCTTGAGCTACTTGTGGCACAAAAACTTCTTGTTCGAATCCTACTATTTTTTTATTAATAACTAGTTTACCAGCCGAATCGTATATTTTAATTATTTTTTCTTCTTTATTCAAATCTTTAAAATCAAATTTCAAATTATTATTATTGTTTTGAAAATAAATTGAGTATTGATTTAAAACATTTTGATTATTTGTTGGTAAAGCAATTTCTACCATATAATCTTCTGTTTCTCCAAACGAATAATCTTCGCAAGGGTTGTTGCTAGAAGCATCATAGTTTATACGACATCTTAAAATATGATTTCCTAAGGGAACATTACCAGGAATTAAAATAGGTAAAATGGTATCATAATCGTAAGGTATGTTTTCGAGTAGTATTTCGTTTTCATCAAAAAAATTATTGTTGTTAAAATCTATCCACAATGATAAATACTGTAAAATTTCTTGAGATTTAATCTCTAAATCGTAAGTTTTCCCTCTCTCTAAAAGTGTAGATAAATTTGTAAAATCACTATATCCATCTACTCCACAATCGCTAGTATTTTGTAGGGTATTTAAACTAAAAAACTCTATAAAATCTCCAAAAACACAATTACTTTCTGGAATACAAAATTCGTTTGTAATTACCAATAAAACCGTATCGTTTATTGTATTTACATCAGACAATAATTGAGTAAAAACTTTTAATTCATATGTTCCTATTGCTCGCAAATCTAGAGTTTGCTGAAATTGAAATCTTTTAATTTGTTTGGATTCAAGGTTTAATGGAAAAATTTCGCGAATAGTTAAGGTATCATTTACAATTATAACTACATTAAAATTAGATTGTGTTGTATGACCTAAATTTTCAATTTCTACTTCCACAATCTCTTGATTAGAAAATGATTTATTGTTTTGAGGAGATATCACTCGTTTAACACTTACATCATTTGCAAACAAATGCTGAATAGCTGTATGTAAAGTATCGTTAAAATTTAATTCATCTTGAACAAAATTGGTAAATATAGTAACGGGATAAAAACCTTCAGTTGATAAATCAATGGATGTATTAAAAGTAAAGTCCATTTCTACATTCACATCTAAATTAGTAAAAATAGTATCTGTATAAGTGGAATTGTTAAAAATAAAACCAATTGGAATGGTATCTACAGCTTGTACTCCAAAATTTTTAACTTTTATGGTTATTTTTTCATTTGCTGTTAAAATTCCTTTTTGTGGGGCCACAAGTTGTATAACACCTACGTCAAAATTGGCTTTTGGGGGAACTTTAAAAGCTGTAATTCCGGTTTCCCATCCATTTTGTCCTATAAATTCCCCCGTAAACCAAAAAGTAGAATTATCAGTTGGATCAACCGTCATTTGAGCATAATCGCCAAATCTATTGGTTCCCTTTTGATTACCTTCACCTTGAAAAAAAATAGTTTCTTGCAATGTCATTTTTCCTAAATCATCGCCTATTCGCCTAGCAGTATAAGCCAAACTTGGATAATTATTTTTACCAGATATAGAGTATGCTAAGGCAATATTCCCAGTATTATCCTGCGCAATACTGCCCATCCATCTGCTTTGTTCATCGTTAGGCGCATATGTTCCTTGTTGATACAAAGCCCAATTGTTCTGATTGTTTTGTTTGCGTATTTCGTACCATCTAATTCCTGCGCGCATATCAATTTCATCACCCACGTTTACCGTATGACACATAACTGCGCTTTGATAATTGGCAAATTGTTTAACTGGTGCCATATACATTAAAGCATCTGGAACAGCATCTAATTTTTGTGAAGTTCCTTTTTGTGGAATATCATCCCAAAACACATTAAATTCGGACGTAAAAGGGGCAACTGGAAGTGTGTTGTGCAACTGAATAGTTGATAAACTAGGTTGTTGCCAATTTACTTGCATATTCCATATTTTTAATTCGTCGTTTCCTCCTGCCCAGCCATCGTCTTGGAAGTAAAAAAGCGGACAAGCATCGGTGGCATCCTGAAAATTATCCCCATCAAAATATGCTGGCAAAACAGAGAAAAAACCATTTGTAATCAAATTAGGAATGGTTAAACTTACCATACGCGCATTTTTTCCCAACAACATACTATCGCGCTCAAAAGCTACAGCGTTATTAGTTAACATATTAGCCGTCATGTAATATCCATTTTTCCATATAGAGTATTTAGGATAATCGGGAAACTGGTTAAAACTAAATGTGTAATAATACCATTCATCGGTAGGATCAGGCGAAATACTTACTGCTATTAAAATTTGTTTTTGAGAAACTTGAAACTGCGAAATCATCCATCTATCTGCAAATTTATCATACAAAACAATAGGGTCGCCATCAGACTCACTTCCTGGAAAAACCGTACTAAGTGATAATGGACCTAATAATGAGTTTCCCTGTTTATCAAAAACTTGCATTGCCAAATTTACCATTTGAACATAATGATTAGGTCCTACGGCTCCGCTTGGATCTGGTGGAAAAACATTTTGCGATTGCACATTTATTCCTTGCCACTTTACAGTTGATTCTAATGGTGGAAACATACCAAAAGTATTTTGTTCCACATTTAAAAACGATTTTTTAACCAATTGATTTTTCAACCGATGTTTATGTCGGCGCATTTTATTGGGTACAATTCGCTTTTTTCGAGGTACTATATGACCTTGGAGTTTGGATAATTTTTCGGTTTTAGAATATGAGCTAGCATATTGAACTTCTGGGTTTTGCGCAAAAGCAACCTGGACAAAAATCAGAAAAACAATAAGTAATTTATTCATTTTATTGATTGGTTAAGGATTGGAAAACAGACTCTAATGATTTTTCCTTTTTTTCCATTGTAACAATCATATTTTGATTCTCCAAAGCCCATTTAGAAATATCAGCACGTATATCGTTTTTACTTACGATTTCAAAACGGTTACCCACTACTTTTTTAGCTTGTACAACACCTTTTAAATTTTTAATCACTGATAAATCTAAGGCTTTTTCAAATTCTACAACAATTAAAACTTCATTGCTATTCATAGCTCTAAAATCGCTCATGGATTTATCCGCAACAATTTGTCCTTTATTAATAATAATTGCTCTATCACAAATAGCCTCCACTTCTTGCATGATATGGGTGGATAACATTACCATTTTATTTTTACCTAAATCTTTTATTAAATTGCGGATTTCAACAATTTGATTAGGATCTAAACCCGTAGTAGGTTCATCTAAAATTAACAATTCGGGGTCATGAATAATCGCATGTGCCAATCCTACTCTTTGTCGGTACCCTTTACTTAAAGAAGCAATTTTTTTATTTTGTTCCACTTGTAAACCCACCAAATTAATTACCTCCTCTACCCTATTTTTAACATCTTTAACTCCATGCACACCTGCAATAAAATGCAAAAACTCTTTAACATACATATCTAAATACAAAGGGTTATGCTCTGGCAAGTAACCAATCATTTTTTTACATTCTAAACTTTCGTTTTGAATGTTTTTTCCGTTGATAAAAACTTCACCTTGAGTAGCCGGTAAATAGCCACAAATAATTTTCATCATGGTAGATTTTCCTGCTCCATTAGGTCCTAAAAACCCTAAAATTTCACCTTTTTGTAGTTTAAAATTTACGTTATCAAGTGCTTTTTGCACACCATAAATTTTAGTAATATTTTTAATATCTAAACTCATCTAATTGGTATTTGGAAGATAAATATACTTAATTTAGCCAAAACTTTAACTAAAGTATTAATTTTACAAACGAAAATGATTGGAAAAGTAATAAAATCTACAGGTAGTTGGTACAAAGTAAAGGTACAAAATAAAGTTATCGATTGTAAAATCAAAGGTAAGTTTCGTACATTGGAGATCAAAACTACCAATCCTGTTGCTGTTGGTGATTGGGTAAATTTAGAAATGGAAAATGATGAGTTTGGGATTATAACAGGTATCCAAAATCGCAAAAATTACCTTATTCGCCGTTCGGTAAACTTATCCAAACAATATCATATATTGGCCGCAAATATCGATTTAGCCATAATTATTGTTACTATTCATAAACCACAAACCTCACTAGAATTTATCGATAGATTTTTAGTTAGTGCACAAGCCTATGGCATTCCGGCGGCGATTGTTGTAAATAAAATTGATGAAATTACTAGCGAACAACACCAAGATGATTTAAGTAATTTAATGATGGTTTACGAAACAATAGGCTATCCAGTAATTTTAACCAGTGCAACACAAGGAAAAAATTTAAATGAAGTACGTGAATTGTTAAAAGATAAAACTACGGTGGTTTCCGGACATTCGGGTGTTGGAAAATCTTCGTTATTAAATGCTATACAACCAGGATTAAATATAACAACATCTGCCATTAGCGAAGCCCACGATCAAGGAAAACACACAACTACTTTTGCAGAGTTACACAACTTAGATTTTGGAGGTGAAATAATTGATACTCCTGGAATTAGAGGTTTAGATGTGGTAGATATCGACCCACAAGAATTACCCAATTTTTTTCCAGAATTTTTAGCACTTTTGCCTCAGTGTAAATTTAGCAATTGCAAACATTTAAACGAACCCAATTGTGCGGTTAAAAAGAATTTAGATATGGAAGAATCTAATATTTATGCCTCACGATACCGATCATATTTAAATATTTTAGGAGATAATCCGCAAAAATTTAGATAAACAAATCTAACAATTTAGTAAAGTGGTTTTGCATATTGCTTTTTCCGGCTAATTCATAAGCATATACAATATTATGAATCATTCTTTTAACAATGTCTTTGTTGGT
>JBEEPA010000328.1:0-3001 GCA_041191385.1 Bacteroidota bacterium
GTCCACATATAAAAAGTTCATATCAATTTAAATATTAGCAAATTTTGTATAAGTATTTTTGATTTTTTAGTTCATAAGTAAGCATCTTTGATTAATTTAGTAGCCAACAAAAAAATAATCAATAATTTAGTCATGATAGATTCTATAGGGAAGGCATTAACCAAAATTTTCGGTAAAAAATCGGATAAAGACATCAAATTAATTTTACCTTTAGTTAAACAAGTTTTAGAGGAGCAAAAAAAATTAAGCGGAATATCCAACGACGAGTTAAGAGGAAAAACGCAGCATTTCCAAAAAACCATTCAGGATTACATACAAAATGAAGAAAAGGAATTTGCAGATTTAAAAACAAAAGCCGAAAATCCTCAATTATCCATTGCCGAAAAAGAGAGTATTTATCTGCAAATGGATAAAATTAAAAGTCTTATTGATACTAAAATCGAAGAGATTTTAAACAAAATTTTACCCGAAGCTTTTGCTACCATCCGCGAAACATCTAAAAGGTTTAAGGATAATCAAACAATTGAAGTTACGGCCAACAGCTACGATAAATATTTGGCGAGCGATAACGATTATGTAAGTATTCAAAATGATAAAGCGATTTATAACACTACTTGGGAAGCGGGCGGTAATGAAATTAAGTGGGAAATGGAGCACTACGAGGTGCAGTTGATTGGTGGTGTTGTTTTGCATCAAGGAAAAATTGCCGAAATGGCAACAGGTGAAGGTAAAACTTTAGTAGCAACTTTACCAGTTTATTTAAATGCTTTGGCAGGTAAAGGAGTGCATTTGGTTACTGTGAATGATTATTTGGCGATAAGAGACTGTGATTGGATGAGCCCATTGTTTCAATTCCACGGTTTGTCCATCGATTGTATCGATAAATATCCGCCACATAGCGAAAAACGTGTAGCAGCATACAATTGTCATATTACTTATGGTACAAACAGCGAGTTTGGTTTTGATTACTTGCGTGATAACATGGCAAATGATCCTTCGCAACTGGTTCAACGTAAACATCATTATGCTATTGTGGATGAGGTGGATTCTGTATTAATTGATGATGCTCGTACGCCTTTAATTATATCAGGTCCTACTGCTAAAAAACAAAATTTCGAGTTCGAGGAACTTCGTCCGTTTGTAGAGCAATTGGTAAATGCACAAAAAACTTTGGTAACTAAAATTTTAGCCGAATCTAAAAAATTAATTGTTGATGGCGATGATAAACAAGGCGGAATGCAATTGTTGCGTGCTTACCGTGGTTTGCCTAAAAATAAAGCTTTAATTAAGTTTTTAACCGAGCCTGGCGTAAAGGCTTTGTTGCAAAAAACCGAAAATCAATATATGCAGGAGCAGGGTAAACAAATGCCTATTATTGATGCAGAATTGTATTTTGTGATTGATGAAAAATCTAATGCTATCGAGTTAAAAGATAAAGGGGTGGATTTAATTTCTTCGTCATTATCTGATAAAGATTTCTTTTTAATGCCTGATATTGGCGCCGAAATGGCGGTGATTGATAAACAAGATTTAAGTAATGCTGAAAAAGCGGAGCTTAAAAACAAAGCCGGACAAAATTATAGCATTAAAGTACAACGCTTACATGTAATGCAACAGTTGTTAAAAGCTTATACTTTATTCGAAAAAGATGTGGAGTATGTGGTAATGGACAATCAGGTTAAAATTGTAGATGAGCAAACTGGGCGTATTATGGATGGTCGTCGTTGGAGCGATGGTTTGCACCAAGCTGTGGAGGCTAAGGAACGTGTAAAAATTGAAGCTACAACACAAACTTTTGCATCGGTTACTTTACAAAATTACTTCCGTATGTACCACAAATTGAGCGGTATGACGGGTACAGCATCTACCGAAGCAGGCGAGTTTTGGGATATTTACAAATTAGATGTAGTGGAAATTCCTACTAACAAACCTATTCAAAGGGATGATAGGGATGATAAGGTATATAAAACTCAACGCGAAAAATTTAACGCAGTTATTGAAGAAATTAGTGAACTTACACAACAAGGCCGACCAGTTTTAGTGGGTACTACATCGGTAGAAATATCCGAGTTATTGAGTCGTATGTTGAGCTTACGCAAAATAAAACACAATGTATTAAACGCTAAACGCCACGAGCAAGAGGCACAAATTGTTCGCGAAGCGGGGCAAACAGCTATGGTAACTATTGCTACCAATATGGCTGGTAGAGGTACTGACATTAAATTGAGTGAGGAAGTTAAACAAAAAGGTGGTTTGGCTATTGTGGCGACGGAAAGACATGAATCCAGAAGGGTAGACAGACAGTTGCGAGGTAGAGCAGGCCGACAAGGTGATCCGGGTTCGTCGCAGTTTTTTGTATCCTTGGATGATAGCTTAATGCGTTTGTTTGGATCGGAGCGTATTGCCAAAATCATGGACCGAATGGGTTTAAAAGAGGGCGAGGTGATTCAGTCAGGAATGATTTCTAAAAGTATTGAGAGAGCACAGAAAAAAGTAGAAGAAAACAACTTTGGTATTCGTAAAAGATTGTTGGAATATGATGATGTGATGAATGCGCAACGTGAAATCATTTACAAAAAACGCCGTAATGCATTGTATGGAGAGCGCTTAGGTGTGGATGTTACCAATATGATTTTAGATACTTTAGAAAATATTGTGTTAAATGGAGTAAATTCTAAAGATTACGAAGGTTTTACATCCGATTTATTAACTTATTTAGCTCTTCCAAACTCGATTACGAATGAAGAGTTTAAATCCTTATCGGCAAAAGAAATTTACAGTAAATTCGAGCCAGAACTTATCCAAGCGTACAATCAAAAAAAATCATTAATTGCTCAAATTGCATTCGATTCTATTAAACAAGTGCGTTCTAATCCTGCCAATGATTTCAGCTTTATGTCTATCCCATTCACAGATGGTAAAAAAGCTTTACAAATTCGTTTGGATATGAATAAAACTGTGGAAACAGAAGGAAGAGAAGCTGCTACCCAGTTTGAGAAAA
>JBEEPA010000329.1:0-2748 GCA_041191385.1 Bacteroidota bacterium
AGGATTGATTGAACAAGAGCTTTTAACAGCTTCAAAATATACTTTAAAAACCTGTTAATTTTTTACAATTACAAGTGTAAACAAGTGTTTTGTTTTACATTTGGCTAAAACAATTCCACAATGAATATTTTTTGGTTTAGAAGAGATTTAAGAATAAATGATAATCATGCACTAAATTTAGCTGCTACAAAGGGTAATGTTCTTCCGATTTTTATTTTTGACACGGATATTTTAGATAAATTAGACGATAAATCAGATGCTAGATTAAGTTTTATATACCAACAAATTTGTACTTTACATCAAAAATTAAATGGGAAATTTTTAATTAAAATAGGCAAACCTTTAGAGATTTTTAAACAATTATGTGAAGAGTTTAAAATAGAGGAAGTTTTTACCAATAAAGATTACGAACCTTATGCTCTACAGAGAGATTTAGAAGTAAAAAGCTTTTTATTATCCAAAAATATAACTTTTACAGCTGTTAAAGATCAAGTAATTTTTGAAGAAAATGAAGTTGTTAAAGCTGATGGGAAGCCTTATACAGTATTTACGCCTTATAAAAATGCGTGGCTTAAAAAATTTAGTTCAATCAACACATTAGCATTTGAAAGTGAAAGTATTGTTTATAAAACTACATCGAAACAATTTCCATTAATACAATTAAGCGATTTAGGTTTTAAAACCTCAAGAATTACAATTCCATCATTTAATATCACAGATGAAATAGTGAAAAATTACCACGAAACCCGAAATATTCCACATTTAAATGCTACTACATTTTTAGGAACTTACTTGCGATTTGGTGTTGTTTCTGTTCGTGAAATGGTAAAAATCATTCAATATAAAAATGAAACACTCTTATCTGAACTCATTTGGAGAGAATTTTTCATGCAAATTTTATTTCATTTTCCGCATGTTGTACAACAAAGTTTTAAGGCAAAATACGATCAAATTGTTTGGAAAAATAATGAAGACCAATTTGAAAAATGGTGTACAGGAACTACTGGCTATCCTATTGTTGATGCAGGAATGCGACAATTAAATGAAACTGGCTACATGCACAACCGAGTAAGGATGGTAACTGCAAGTTTTTTAGTAAAACATTTATTAATAGATTGGCGATGGGGAGAAGCTTATTTTGCCAAAAAATTATTAGATTTTGAACTTTCGGCAAATAATGGTAACTGGCAATGGGCAGCAGGATGTGGATGTGATGCCGCACCTTATTTTAGAGTTTTTAATCCGTATGAACAACATAAAAAATTTGACCCACAATCCAAATATATCCAAAAATGGGTTCCAGAATTTAACGATTTCACTTACCCCAATCCCATTGTAGAACACACCATTGCAAGAAACGAAGCGATTGCACATTACAAAAAATATCTTGGAGAATAATAAGTATATTTACAAGATAAAAAATCCTATATGTTTGAAAAATTTAAAAAATGGGGAATTAAGATTTTAAAAACTAAACTTACTTTACGCGTTTTTTTAATTGTTTTATTTTTTATTGCATTATCGCCATTTATTAGCAAACTAAAATTTGGGTATGAATGGATTTACACAGATGTTAAGGCTGTAAACCACACCGGATATTTTACAATCCGACATGATTTTAGGCGAACAGTTTGGCGAAATGAAAATCTAAATATAGAATTTGAAGGAAACTTAGGTTTTGCCGAACCTATAGGCACAAAAGCAAAGGCTATACTTTTACCCGATCATCCCGACGAAAGTTTCTTTTTAAATTTCCAATCTCTATACCTTAACAATCGTGGATTTATAGCTTTGGTTTTATCCATTTTTTGGTTTATTCATTATTACATCAATTCACATTTAAAACTTTGAGGTACATTTTTAAAATCGTTCACCACTAATAATCAGGATATTATTTTGCTTAATTGGTTTATTTTAAAATGTCCAGCTTTTGTCTATTAAGCAATTTAAAATAAAATAAACTAAATGCGTAAATTTATTTATGCAAAAAATTATAGCAATACTATTTTTAACATTATGCATTAGTTTTAAAACTTTTGCACAAAACAATTGTGCTGTAACATCTAATTACAAAAAAGTATTGTGTGAAAAAGATACTACCATAGTAAATATCGAACCCAAAAATGCCAATATTTTTTGGTACAACAGCAATAAAGAAAAAATAGATACAGGAGTAATATTTAAGCCCTACATAACACAACAAACCACATTTTATTTAATACACAAACAAGATTTAGGAAATGAATTGATTGTAAATGGAGATTTTGAACAAGGGAATAGTTTTTTTCGATCCGATTACTACCAAAAATGCAATCCTGGATATTTACCACAAGGTGCTTATTGTATAAGCAATACCAGTACACAATTTTATTCCACATGGACCGGATGTAAAGATTTTAAAAATTCAAATGGTAATTTTTTAGTATCAGACGGAGCAAGTATCCCCAACCAAAAAATATGGTGTCAAACAGTAAACGTTGAACCAAATCAGGAATACGCTTTTTCGGCATGGATTACAACATTAATCAGTGTAAACCCACCTGTGATGCAATTTTCGATCAACGGAAAATTATTAGGTGAAGCATTTAAAAGCAACGATACACCCTGTAAATGGGAAGAATTTTTTCAGGTTTGGAATTCCGAAAATGAAAATACAGCAGAAATTTGCATTGTGAATCAAAATATTGAAGGAGATGGAAACGATTTTGCAATTGATGAAATATCATTAAAAAAAACGTGTATTTATGA
>JBEEPA010000330.1:0-5672 GCA_041191385.1 Bacteroidota bacterium
CAGAAAAAATTTGTGCGCAAGCGGATATTTTAGTGGTAATTGGTACCAGTTTAAATGTGTATCCTGCGGCTAATTTAATATATCATGTACCTCAAAATTGCGAGTTGTTTTTAATTGATCCTAATGCCAACAAGTTTTCGTTTAATTTTCCTATTCAAACCTTTCCATGCACAGCATCGGAGGGTACTCAAAAACTATTGGATATTTTAATACGTAACGAAAATTAAAAAAAACTATGCAAAAGGTTTTATTAATATACACTGGTGGTACAATAGGGATGATACAAAATCCTGAGGGGTTTTTAGAGCCTGCTAACCAAAGTTCGATTTTAAAATATTTACCCGATTTATCCATTGAAGTTGATTTTATTTCGGTTTCTAAAATTCAGGATTCAGCAGATATTCATTATCCCGATTGGTTGGAGTTGTGTAAATTAATACAAAAAAATTATCAAAAGTATTGCGGGATGGTAGTTTTGCACGGTACGGATACAATGACTTACACAGCAAGTGCCTTAAGTTTTATGTTTCAAAATTTACAAAAAGCTATTGTTTTTACGGGTTCTCAATTGCCGATAAGTGCTAGCAGAACGGATGCGCGCGATAATTTAATTACCGCGATACAAATTGCAGCAGCTTATCAAAATAATAATGCCGTGGTACAGGAAGTATGTATATTTTTCGAAAACGAATTGTTGCGCGCCAACCGAAGTGTAAAATACCATAGCGAAAATTTTAACGCGTTTAAATCGCCCAATTATCCTAGTTTAGCTAATAGTGGCATTCAGTTAAAATTCAACGAAAGTAAATTACTAAAAAACTCTTCCGATAAATCGTTTGAATTAGAAACTTCAATGGAGGAAAAAGTGGCTTTGTATGTGGAAACACCCACCATTCATCCTTCTTTTATTCGGCATATTTTTGATATCCAAAATTACAGAGGTGTAATTATGGAATTATATGGAAGTGGAAATTTTAAAATAAACGATTTTACCTTAAAAAAAATTCAAAATTTTATCCATCAAGGGGGTGTTGTTCAGGTAATTTCTCAGTGTATCAAAGGTGGTGCAAAATTAGGCGAATATCAATCGAGTAACATTTTAAAATCCATGGGTGTTTTGGATGGAAAAGACCAAACCCGATCGGCAAGTATTTGCAAAATGATGTATGTATTAGGGAAGAATATCCCTTTACAAGAAAAAACATCCTTGCTCAGCCAAAACCTAAAAGGGGAAATTACAAATTGATTTTGTGGAGATTTTAACATCAAGTTTAATTAAGATTGTTTAATTTTACCAAAAAATTAATCAATAAAAATTTTATGGAGAAAATTGCAATTTTAGGTGGCGGTAATATTGGTATGGCTTTGGCGAGAGGTTTGGTAAAATCTGGGAAATATACTAAAGAGCAAATTACCATTACTCGAAGAAGAAAAAAGAATGTTGATGCTATTGCAGCTGAGGGATTTGTTGCTTTACAAAGTAATGCAGAGGCAGTTGTAAATGCTGATATCATAGTTTTGGCAATTTTACCTCAAACTTTAAATGAGGTTTTAGATGAAATTAGAGACAGTGTAAACCATGAACAATTATTTATAAGTGTAATTTCTGGTGTTTCTACTCAAGATGTTAAGGATTATTTAAAAATGAACGTTCCTGTAGTGCGTGCTATGCCTAACACTGCAATTTCTATTCAGGAATCCATGACGTGTATTGCGGCTAAAACTTTAGATTATAGCTATATAGAAAAAACAGATCAGTTGTTTCAAACCGTTGGAGATACGGTAGTGATTGATGAAGACAACATGACAGCTGCAACAGCTTTATGTGCTTGCGGAATTGCTTTCTTTTTAAGATTTATTCGTGCAGCTTCACAAGGTGGTACAGAAATAGGATTTCACAGTCACGATGCCCTAAAAATGGCAGTTCAAACCGCTTTAGGAGCAGCATCTTTATTACGCAAAAACGAATCGCATCCAGAAGATGAAATTGATAAAGTTACCTCACCAAAAGGTTGTACGATTGCCGGATTAAACGAAATGGAACACCAAGGATTTAGTTCTTCCTTGATTAAAGGAATAATAACTTCGTATAATAAAGCTGGAAATTTATATTCTGAAAATAAACAATGTTGTTAATTTAATAAAAAATTAAGAAGAGCTGTTACATAAACAGCTCTTTTTTTGTGGATTATGAATATTAAAAATAACATCTTAAAATTATTATCCGAATTTTTAAAATGGCGTGTTAAACATTTAAGCGACCGTAGATTTTTGGTGTTATTAAGTTTTATAATAGGTGTTGCAGGTGGAGTTGTTGCAAGTGTTTTAAAAACATTGATTCATTTTATCGAAAATTTAATTCACAGTAAATATTTCAGTGGATTACAGAATCTTTGGTATTTTGCTTTTCCATTAATTGGTATTTTTATTAGTTTAATTTTTATTCGTTATATATCTAAAAATAGATTGCCAGAAGGGGTAACTTTAGCATTGTACAGTATTGGTAAAAACAATGGTATTATAAAAAGATTACATATGTATGGACACGTATTTACCAGTGTTTTTACAGTAGGATTTGGAGGTTCGGTAGGGTTGGAGGGACCTAGTGTTGCAACTGGTTCAGCAATTGGTTCTAATATTGGTCAGTTATTTCATTTAAATAATAAGCGTAAATCATTGTTGATTGGATGTGGAAGTGCTGCAGCATTATCTGCATTATTTAATGCTCCAGTTGCTGCAGTAATTTTTGTGTTAGAAATCATTTTATTGGAATTAAAAATTGCATTTATTATTCCTTTACTTGTATCGTCTGTTACAGCAACATTAATATCTAAAGTATTAATTGGAGATGATTTGTTGTTTAACTTTGGTGAATTGGCTCCAATAATTTTGAAAGATATACCATTTTATATTGTTTTAGGTGTTTTTACAGGTTTTTTGGGTGTGTATTTTTTAAAAACCAGCTCAAAATTAAATTCCTTTGCTCTAAAATTTGATAAATACCGTTCTAGTTATCTTTTTTTTGGAACATTTTTAGGTTTGATTTTAATTTTATTTCCAACACTTTTTGGAGAAGGTTATTATACTTTAAGGAGTTTGTTAAAAAATCAAGATTTTATTTTAATAGAAAAAAGTATTTATGGAACTATTCCGTATCTCAGAGATTTAATTTACGAGCAATGGTTTTTACTTTTGTTTTTAGTTGCTTCATTGTTTTTAAAAGTATATGCAGGTAGTTTTACAAGATTAGCAGGTGGATCTGGTGGAGTTTTTGCTTCTACACTTTTTATGGGTGGATTGGCTGGTTTTATTCTTTCTAGATTGGTTAATTTGAGTAATTTTAATATTAATTTACCCGAAAATAATTTTATTTTAGTTGGTATGTCGGGTGTGTTAGCAGGCGTAATGCATTCACCTTTAACAGCAATCTTTTTAATTGCCGAAATTACTCAGGGATATGAATTATTTATTCCATTAATGATAGTTGTTGCAATATCGTATGGGAGTGCTATTAATTATTCTAAATTTAGTTTTTATACTAGAAATTTAGCCGAAAAAGGTAACTTAATTGCACATGATAGAGATAAAACTTTATTAACCGAAATAGGTGTTTTAAAAGTGATTGAAAAGGATTTATTATGTGTACATGAAGATGGAACATTAAAAGACTTAATCCAAGCTATATCTAAGAGTAAACGTAATATTTTTCCTATAATTAACTCGGAGGAAGAGTTGATGGGAGTAATTTTATTAGATGATGTGCGCCATTTAATTTTTAAACCCGAAAATTATGGAATAGAATTGAAAGCCCTAATGCATCCACCTCCAGCATTTGTTAATTTTGATGAACATTTAGATACAGTTATGGATAAATTTGATTCTACAAACGCTTGGAATTTACCAGTATTAAAAGAAGGTAAATATTATGGGTTTTTATCTAAATCTAAAATTTTTACTGTTTATAGAGATAAATTGTCTTGTAGTAACGATATTGATTTTTAAAAATTTTTCTCTATAGTTTTTTTAATGTAAAATAGAGCTATATCTATAATTTTTTTAATTTATCATATAAAAACTTTTTAGTAGTAATTTCTTTTCCATTATCGTAAACAATTTTGTACTCTGTACCTGTCATTGATGATTTTGACGCAATTTTATCAATAAAATCTTCAGCAGTTTTAATACTATTTCCAGCTTTGTTCCATTTCATTTTCAGGTGCTTAGAGGCGGTTTCTGCATCATACAATGTCCCGTTACGATTAAATTGTGCTGATTTTAAATTTTGAATAGCCAAAATTAATTGCTCAATTTTTTCATTTTCGGTTAAAATTTTCTTTTTAACTTGAGCATAAGATATAGAATTCACCAAGAGCGAAATGAATAAAATTGATAGGTTTTTGTGTAGCATAAAATGAATTTTAAATAAAGATTAAAGGCTGGTTTCCCAGCCTTTAAATTATCTATACAATGTTACAGTTCCAACTCTTTCTTTTCGTTCGTTTTGAAATTGATCTCGATAAACCAATTTCCAAACGTACACATCAATTTGTTGTGAAACCCCACTTCCTCCTAAAACTGTTCCGTCCCAACCTTTGTATGGTTCAAAACTTTCCCAAATTAAAGTTCCCCATCTGTTAAATATCATAAAGTGATAATCGTCTGCAGTTATGTTTCTTCCAGTAGGGAAAAAAGTATCGTTTAAATCATCCCCATCTGGTGTAAATGCATTAGGAATATACACAGTTGCAAAATCTTGAATAATTATTGGTTTAACAATAGAATCTCTACAACCATTAGCACTGGTTACTAATAGTTTAACATCAATAGTATCTGCTTTATCACTTGAGATATAAACTACTGGTTCGAAATCTGTTCTAGGGTTAATAATATTTCTCTCAAAAGTCCATGAATGATTTACAGCACCTGATGAGTTATTAGTGAATCTTACTGCACCGTCTAAAACTGATAATGTATTTGGACTCCATGTAAAATCTGCATTAGGATAAGGATTAGCAGTTATATAATTTTGTTTAGTTTCAGAATTACTACATCCATTTGCATATGTATTGGTTAATGAAACAGTAAAACTTCCACTGGAATTGTATGTTGTTGTGGTTGTTCCTAATGCATTGCGTTGTGATCCGTTACCAAAAGTCCAAACGCTACTAACAGCATTTCCAGCACTAGCACTTACTGTAATATCTCTAAAAGTTTCTGTAAATCCAACACAACCATTGATGATGTTTGCTTCGAAATTTACATCTGGAACAAATTTTACTTCAAACTCAATTGTATCCGCAACTCTACAAATTTCGTTAATAGTGTTGATGATAGTATATCTACCACTATCCACCACAAATAAAGTTCCAGAGGAATTTACATCTCCACTCCATAAACCCACATTTGCTGCATTAAATGTAACTTCATTAGCTTCACCTAAACAAATAGCATTTTGCGGTATGATGTTAGGATTTTTTGGTCCGCGTACATCAATATCAATGGTGTCAGCAGTTTTACAAAATCCGTCAATTGTGTAATAAATACTATAGATATCTGGATTTAAACCTCCTGGGTTAAAAACACCGTTGGCAGCATTGGTTAAACCTCCTTTATTACTACTCCAAACACCACCGGTTCCAGTTGAAACTAAATTCACAACAGAATCTGTGTTA
>JBEEPA010000331.1:0-3175 GCA_041191385.1 Bacteroidota bacterium
AACGATTTTCTTTTTTCTTGTTGTTTTATTTATATTTATATCATTGTTTTTTAATTGTTTAAATCAGAAACGATATTTGTATCATAAATAAAAAAAAGGGTTAGTTTTTTACTGCTAACCCTTTTTTTAACAAATTAGAACAATTTATTCCATGCCAAAAGTTTCGGCATTTTTATCCACTTTTTTAATTAAACCTTGTAAGGTTTTACCTGGTCCAATTTCGGTAAACGAACTTGCGCCTTCTCTAATCATATTTTCTATAGTTTGTGTCCATTTAACAGGTGCAGTTAATTGCTCTATTAAATTAGCTTTTATTTCCGCTGGATTGGTAACTGCTTTTGCGTTAACATTTTGGTAAACCGCACAAATAGGCGTGTTAAATTCAGTTTCCTCAATCGCTTTAGCCAATTCGTTTTTAGCAGGCTCCATCATTGGCGAGTGAAATCCTCCGCCAACTGGTAAAACTAAAGCACGTTTTGCGCCAGCTTCTTTTAATTTTTCGCAAGCCACATTTACTGCTTCAATTTCGCCGGAAATAACCAATTGTCCCGGACAATTATAATTTGCTGCCACCACTACTCCATTTACTTCCGCACAAACTTTTTCTACAATACTATCCTCCAAACCTAAAATAGCCGCCATAGTGGAAGGTTTAATTTCGCAAGCCTTTTGCATTGCCAAAGCTCTTTTATAAACCAATTGTAAACCAGCTTCAAAACTAATGGTTTTACTAGCAACTAAGGCCGATATTTCGCCTAAAGAATGACCAGCAACCATATCGGGTTTAAAATCCGGAATAGATAATGCCAAAGCAACACTGTGTAAAAAAACTGCGGGTTGGGTTACTTTAGTTTGTTTTAGTTCCTCAGCATCACCTTCAAACATAATTTGAGTGATGTTAAAACCCAAAATATCGTTAGCTTTTAAAAAATATTCTTTTGCAATGCTGTTGGTTTCAAATAAATTTTTACCCATTCCGGTAAATTGAGCTCCTTGCCCAGGAAAAACGTATGCTTTCATTTGTATGTTTTTTTATAGTTTATCTATTGTTTACTTTGAATTAGGACCGAAATATTCTACGTAATTATTTTCGGTTTCCACCAACTTTATACAGTGTAATTGGGCGCCCATTTTTTGTATATCCTCATCAATTTGTTTCCAAATTTCAATAGCCAAAATTTCGGTAGATGCCATTTTACCTAGCATAAAGGGGACATCTAAATTTAAATTTCGATGATCTAATTCCTCCACCACTTTATCCTTTAACAATTTACTTAAATCAATTAAATCAATAATAAATCCAGTATCTGGATTAACCTCTCCTTTAACCGTAACAAATAGCTCATAATTATGTCCGTGCCAATTTTTATTGGCACATTTACCAAAAACTTCTTCGTTTTTTTCATCGCTCCAATCTGGTCGGTAAAGTTTATGTGCAGCGTTAAATCGTTCTCTTCTGGTTAATGTTAGCATAATAATGGATAATTTTTTTGGCAAAAATACTAAAAAAGCTTTATTGCAACTTGTAATAAGTAATTTAAAGTGTATTAATTGTTAACTTTGCACTTTTAATTGGTGACTATGGATAAAAAATATGAAGCGTTGAGGTTAAAGTTGGCAGAACTGGATTTCCCATTAAAATACATGTATAAATTTATTGTTGTTCCAGAAAAAATTGCTCAACTTTCGCCCTTTTTCGAAGACGCACAAATTAGTAAAAAACAATCTTCTAAGGGAAATTATGTAAGTTTTACTGCAATTAAAATCGAACTTTCGCCAGAAGATATTATTGCAAAATACCAATCCTTAAATCATATTCAAGGAATAATATCGTTGTAAAATGCAAGCAAAAATCGAAAAATTAAAAGTAGCAGTTTTAAATGATGTAGTGCATTATCAATGGTTAACTAAAGAGGGAATAATTGATTTAAATGCTGCAATTGGTAAAAATATCAAAGTTAAATTTAATAACGAAATTAGATGTAGCAGTTGCGATGCTAAAACCAACAAAAGTTTTCAGGGATTTTGTTTTAAATGTTTTAGTACTTCGCCCGAAAATTCCGAATGTATTATTCGTCCAGAATTGTGTAGAGGACACTTAGGTGAAGGAAGAGATGTGGAATGGGAACAAAAAAATCACAATCAGCCACATATTGTTTATTTAGCTGCAACAAGTGGTGTAAAAGTTGGTGTTACTAGGAGCAGCAATGCATTAACCAGATGGATAGATCAAGGTGCGAATCAAACCATAATTTTAGCAGAAGTACCTTATAGATTTTTAGCTGGCAGGATAGAGGTGGAATTAAAATCATTTATATCCGATAAAACCAATTGGCAAAAAATGCTAAAAGGTGAAGATGATCAAACTATTGATTTACTAAATTTTAAAAATGATTTAGCCAGAGAATTACCTCATGATTTACAAAATTTTATTTCTGCAAACGACGATATCACACAATTAAACTACCCTATTCAACAATATCCTAGCAAAATTAAAAGTATCAATTTAGATAAGGATTTAGAATTTAACGAAAAATTGGCAGGGATACGTGGACAATATTTAATTTTCGAATCGGAAAAAGTTATAAATATCCGTAAATACAGTGGGTATATTGTAGATATAGAAATTATCTAATCCAATATCTAAAACATATTCACAAACTTTTTATTTAGCTTTTTATTTTTGATTACCTTTATAACGCTTTAAAAAAATCAAAACGATTACAATTGAATGAATAATTTTTTTGCATTTTTAGTATTTTTTTGTCCGTTGTTTTTGGTTGCACAACAACCAGATGATGAGGTAAATACATTTGCTTACCACAAAAATCATTCGGTTTTATCAGCAATTTCCACAAATGGTTACAGTTTAACTTATCGCAATGCTTTTCACAAAACAGCCGAAAAAAAAATTTTTTGGAATGTAGAATTGGCAAATTTAAAACACAGTAAGGAAATTAAACAAAGTTATGCCGTGGGATATAGGAGTTATGTATATGGTAAAACACATGCTAATTATCCTGTGCGTTTGGGTTTTGGTGCGCAAAATTTATTGGGGCAAAAGGCTAATTTTAATGGGGTTGAAGTAAATTTTGTATATCAAGGAGGATTAAGTTTGGCAATTTTAAAACCTCTTTATTATCGAATTATTTATATAAACGACAGATTTCCGCAG